>JAYUYB010000293.1:0-10743 GCA_043752655.1 Chloroflexota bacterium | reverse complement strand
CCATGTTGGCGTAGAGCGCGGCGCAGCTGCGGGCGTGGAAGGCCATGCTGGCCAGGGCACGCGCGGCCTCGCTGGCGTAGCCCTGGCCCCAGTGCGCGCGGTGCAGGATATAGCCGAGGTCGTCGCGCTCCACGCCGTTGAGCTCGGCGCGCACCACGCCCGCGTCGCCGATCAGTGCGCCCGTGGCCTTGAGGATCACGGCGCGGCGGCCGTAGCCGCTGTTCTCCCAGCGCTCGCTGTTGCGCCGCAGCCAGCTGGCGGCCTCCTCTGGCGTAAACGGCTGCGGCCAGAACGCCATCGTCGCCGCGTCGCCCAGGATATGAGTCAGGGCGGGCAGGTCAGCCTCCTCGTAGCTGCGGATGATCAGCCGCTCGGTCTCGATGCTCATAGCTCCCTCCTTGCTATCGCGCCGCCCGAAAGTGTAGCACGGCCAGCAGGGTGAGCGCCTCTGCCGCCGAGCTGAGCGCGAAGGCGGTGGGAATGGCGGCCGGGCCGAGCGGGCCGATCAGGGTGGCGCAGAGCGCGGCGCGCATGGCGAGCTGGCCCAGGTTGGTGAGCATGGCCGTGCGGGCGTCGTGGCGGGCGAGCAGGGCGCGCGTGGCGATCTCGGTGGCCACATAGGCCGGCAGGCCACAGGCGTAGATCGCGAGCAGCCTGTACGTCAGGTCGCCCGCCGCCGCGTCGAAGGCCCCGCGCTCGAAGAGCAGCGCGATCAGCGGGCGGCCCAGCAGGATCAGGGCGGCCGCCGCGAGCACGGCGAGGCCGCAGGCCAGCAGCAGGGCGCGCGTGAGCACGCGGCGCAGCGCGCCCTGCTCGCCCCGCAGCCCCAGGGCCGCCGCCTCTGGCAGCAGCGCCTGGCCAATGGCGATGCCGAGCAGACGGATGGGCAGGCCGATTAGCAGCCAGGCGTTTACGAGGGCGCCCAACGTTGCCACCACGCCGCTCAGGCTCGCGAAGGCCGTGTCGATGATCCCGCTGGCGTAGTTTGTTAGGCCGGAGACTGTGCTGGGCCAGAGCAGGCGCGCTGTCGCCAGCAGCAGCGGGTCGCGCGGCGCCCAGGCCAGGCGCGGGGCGTAGCCGCGCTGGCGCAGCCCCGGCACAAGCACGGCGAGCATAATCAGGGCGTCGAGCACGGCGCCGACCGTGGGGCCGTAGATGCCTACCTGCGGCACGGCGAAGGCCACGAGCAGCCCGCCAATCAGGGTCAGGTTGCGCAGCGCCACGGCGAGGGCCGGCAGCAGCAGCATGTTGCGGCTCACCAGGAGTGCCACCACGGCCCCCTCGGCGATCACCAGCAGCACCTCCAGCAGCATGATCCGCGTGAGCGCCACGGTGAGCGCCTGGGTGGCCGGGTCGAAGCCTGGGGCGAGCACGCGCGCCACGAAGGCGGGCGCGGCAATGGCAGCGAGTGCGCACAGCGGCGCAACCATGGCCAGCAGCGCCGTGAGCGTAAGGTTCACCAGCCGCGCGGCGGCCTGCGCCCCGCCGCCCTCGCGCTCGGCCCGCAGCAGCACCGGGATCAGCGCGTTGGTGAGCGTGCCGCCCGCAATCAGCACGGCCACCGTCTCCGGCAGCCGGAAGGCGGCGTAGTAGGCGGCCGCCTCTGGGCCAAGGCCGAAGCGCGCGTTGAGCAGCACCTGGCGCACAATGCCCAGCACCGCCGACGCCAGAAACGCGCCCATCCAGACTGTCGCCGCCTCGCCGACGCCAAGCTCCATGGTCGGCCACTGGCGCAATGGCGTGCGCCGCAGGCGCGTGGCGAGACCGGTGAGGGCAGCGAAGGTCATAGGTTGCAGATTGCAGATTGCAGATTGCACGCAGCCGAGCGCACTGCGCGCAATCCCTGTCGGTGCCGGGTTCCCGGTTCCCTGTCCCCTGTTCCCTGTCCCCTGTCCCCTCGCCTAGAACAAGAGCCCGCCATCTACCGAGAGCGTCACCCCTGTGATAAAGCCGGCCTCCTCGGAGGCGAGAAACAGATAGGCGTTGGCGATATCCTCGGGCTGGGCGAGGCGGCGCAGCGGGGTGCGCTCGCGCACGCTGTCGAGCACCTTCTCCGGCACCGTGGCGAGCATCTCGGTGGCGGTGAAGCCGGGGGCGATCGCGTTGACGCGGATGTTGTTGGGGCCAAGCTCGCGTGCCCAGGTCTTCGTCATGCCGATCACACCCGCCTTGGCGGCCACGTAGTTCGTCTGGCCGAAGTTACCATGCAGCCCAACGATCGAGGCGGCATTGATGATGACGCCGCCGCCGGAGGCGATCATCAAGGGCGTCACGGCCTTGGCGCAGAGCCAGACGCCCTTGAGGTTCACGTCGATCACCGCGTCGAACTGCTCCTCGCTCAGCTTCTGCATGCGTGCGTCACGCGTGATCCCGGCATTATTCACCAGCACGTCGATGCGGCCAAAATGCTCGGCCGCCATTTGGACGGCGAGCTCCACCGACTCGGCGCGGCTCACATCCAAAAAGATCGCCATGGCCTCGCCGTCGATCTGGGCGATCTCGGCGGCCACAGCGCTGGCGGCGGCCAGGTTGATGTCGGCCACGGCCACTTTGGCACCTTCACGGGCGAACGTAAGGGCGGTGGTGCGGCCGATGCCCTGCCCCGCGCCGGTGATCAAAGCGACCTTATCCTTGAGACGCATGAGAAGATTCCTTAAACCTTAACCTTCCAGGAAGCTCTGAGCTTCCTGGAAGGGCTGCCCGGAAGACGCATCAGCCGCTGCGCTGCGCCAGCCAGCCGTCGATTGCGGGCCACGTGCGCTTGTGCGCGCCGCTGCCCACCATCAGGCCGATATGGCCGCCCCGCATCTCCAGCAGCAGCTTGTCGTGGCTGCCGAAGTGCTCCATCGCCGTGATCGACTGGCAGTTCGGCACGATATGATCTTTGTCGGCGATCACATTCAGCACGCTGGCCGTGATGTTGTGCAGATCTACGGTGCGGCCTTCCATCTGGAGCGTGCCCGCCATCAGCCGATTTTCGCGGTAGAACTCTACGATCCACTGCCGGTAGGCGGCGCCCGGAAAGTCCACCGGGTCCGAGACCCAGTTGTTCATGGCCAGCCACGACTCCACCACGGCCTGGTTGTCGAGGTTATCCCAGAGCTTCAGGTAGCTGAGCACCCAGTTCTCAACCGGCTTGAGCAGCTTATTGCCGTAGTCGATCACGCTGCCGGGCACGTTGCCATACTGGCGCACCAGCTCGTCGACGTTCAAGTGCTCGGTGTTGAGCCACTTGTTAAACGGGCCAGCCGCTTTGTCGGAGAAGTCGAGCGGGGCGGTGAGCAGGACGAGGTTCTTCAGGCCGTCGTCGGGGCGCATGGCCGCGTAGATCGCCGTGAGGGCGGCGCCGATGCACCAGCCCACTATGCTGAAGGTCTTTGTGCCGCTGTGGCGCTGCATGGCGCGGATGGCGCGCCCCAGGAAGTTCAGCGCGTAGTCCTCGAAGTCGTAGCCTGCGTCCTCCAGGCCGGGGCGCCCCCAGTCCAGCATGTACACTTCGTAGCCTTGGCGCAGCATAAACTCCACGAAGCTGTTGCCAGGCCGCAGGTCGAAGATGTCGGGGCGGTTGATCAGCGCGAAGACAAGCAGCAGCGGCACGGGCTTGCGCTGCTCGGCGGGCACCTGCGGGTAGAAGTGGTACAGCTTGAGCTTGTTGAGCGTCCAGATCGTCTCGCGGGGCGTCTGCCCGATTGGCACGTTCAGCTGGTTCGCGGCGAGGCGGGCGAGCGTCGCATTGCCCTTGCCCAGGCGCTCGATCTCTTCGTAGAGCTTGCGCGTCAGCGCTGCTGGATCTTGGGGCTGTGTGGTTGTCATGGCTGCTCCATGGTGGGCGCCCACAAGGGGCGCCCTTACGGGGCCGGAGGCGCCCCGTGTGGGCGCCCTTACGGGCGGGCGAGGCCTCGAATGGCGCCGAGGATCTCGTCGAGCTGGGCCTGCATGTCGTCGAGGCGCAGCTCGATACTCGTCATACGTGACGCCAGGCTCACCACCTCGCCGCGCGAGGGCATGTTCGCCTGGGCTAGGTACGACTCCATGTACTGATGGACGGCCTTCTGCATGGGGGCCGACGCGGCGAGCATGCCGTCGAGCTGCATGCCAAGCGCCTTGGCGAACTGCTCGGTGCCGGCGAGGCCGCTTAGATTCTTAGCCCACGCGTCGAGATTGGCGTCGCGGATGCTGCGCCATGCCCCGAAGGGATCGTTCGGGTCAAACCCGTCGCTCGGGTTCTGGCTCATTGGGTTGGTCTCCTGTGAGATTGCGCAGCGGCGCCGCGCGCTCAGCGAGCTGAGCTTGCCCCAGCATAGAGCGGGCGGTTACGTTGGGGTTACACTGCCACCTCGATCTCGTACAGCTGGCGCACCTCGTGCTCCACGCCGGTAAGCGCCAGCTCCAGGGCGTAGCGGCCCGGCTGTGTGGGCGTCAGGCGCAGCTTGTCCACGCTGATCGGCAGGCAGTCGGCGGGCAGATCCACGCGGCGGCGCAGCTCGGCAAGCGTGGCGCCAGCCGGGTCGCGCAGCTGCGCCTCCAGAAGCGCGCCCTGGAAGGAGCGGCGCGCGTCGTTCACCACAGAGAGCGGCAGCTCTACGGCCTCGCCAATGGCGTAAGTTCGGGGCGCGTAGAGGCAGAAGGCGTACTGCGGGCTGAAGGCCAAGCGCATGGCGTGGTACGAGCGCTTCGGCACGCGCCAGTAGTCCAGCACGCTCCAGAGCACCGCTGGGTACGGATCCACAAACAGGAAGGGCACAATCCCGCCGGTGGGGCGATACTTGTGGGCGCGCAGCCGATCAATGTAGTAGCGGTTGATGAAGATCTGGTATTCCTGTGTGCGCGCCACCGCCTCGGCGAGATCAACGTCGCGCCAGTCGATCCAGTTTGACATAATCTCGGCCTGGAGGCCGTGGCGCTCGGTGAGCGTGCGGACGGCGTCGTCATCGAGCACAGGCGGCATAAACCTCAGGCTGCTCTCCAGGTTGGGGAAGCTCTGGCTGCCGAACTCGGTGACAAACGCGAGGTTGGCGGGGAAGCGCCGCAGCATGGTCTCGGCGTCGGCGAGCGTGCCATAGTTACGATACCAGCCGAAGTAGGCGTGGGCGTCGGTCCCTTTGCGCAGGTAAGGGATGTCGATCTCGCCGGATGAGCGCACCACCGTGCGCGTGGGGTCCTCCTGCTCCACCACGCGCTTGAGCTGGCCGTCCAGCACGTCGCGGTTCCAGCCGAAGCCGAATGCGGTGCGATAGGTGCGCAGGCGGCTGAGCAGCGACTCGTCGGCGGTGTCCTCGATCACCACGGGCTCGTTGTGCATGCACCAGACACCGATGCTCGGGTGGCCGCCGAGCAGCCGGGCCATGAGCCGGGCCTGACGCCGCGCCTCGGGCAGCACCTTGCGGTCGTAGATCCACTGCAGCGGGAAATCCTGCCAGAGCAGCACGCCGGCCTCGTTTGCGGCCTCGTAGAGCAGCGGGTGCTCCACGTGGGCGTGGATGCGCAGCAGGTTCATGTGGCAGGCGCGGGCCAGCTCGATGTCCTGGTCGTAGCGGGCGCGGGTCATCGTGGCGATCCGCATGTCGCCAGGCGGGTAGTTGTTGCCTTTGACGAGAAAGCGCACGCCGTTGAGATGCGGGATCCAGTCGCGCAGCTCGAAGGTGCGCGCCCCAAACGTGTAGGTCCGGCTATCGCTCTCCTCGCCGTCCACCAGCAGCTCAACCGTCACGTCGTAGAGATCGGGTCGGCCAAGATCGTGCGTCCACCACAGGTGCGGGTTGCGCAGCGTGAGACTGCCCTGAATGGCCTGGGGACCGCCAGTTAGCGTGTGCTGCTGCTCAAACTGCTGTGGCTCGCCGCTAAACGTGCGCGGGGCGAAGCGAAAGCGCAGCGTGGCAGTCGCGCCGGCGGCGGCGTCGAGGTCAAGGTCGTAGCGGATCTGGGCGCTGCGCTCGTCGCAGGCGAGCGTGAGCAGGCGGACGTGCTGGAGTCGCACCGGGCCGCTGGCGTGCAGCTCCACAGGCAGCCAGATCCCGCCGGGGTTCGCGTGGGGGTCCATGCAATCCCAGTGCGAGAAGACCCCGGTGATCATCGTTTTGCCGAGCTTATCGCGCTCCTCGGGGCAGTCGAGCTCCAGCAGCAGCGTGTTCTCAGGCTGGAGCAGGCCCGTCACCTCGGGCTCGTAGGGGATGAAGTAGCCCGCGTGGGCGCCGAGCTCCACCCCGTTCAGGTAGAGCCGCGCGTGGTAGAAGGCCCCGTTGAGGCGCAGCCAGTGGCGGACGGTAGACGGTAGACCGTGGACGGTGGACGGTGGGCGCACGCCTTCATCGTGCCAGGCGAAGCGGCAGCGATAGACAACCTTGCCCGTGTGGCGCTCCAGGGCGGGGATCTGCTGCCAGTGGCCAGGGACGTTAGCTGGGAGCCAGCCCTCGTCGGAGCGCGGGTAGAGACCCTGGCGAAAGGCGTCCAGCGGGCGGATCTGCCAGTGGTCGGAGAGCGTTTGAAGCAGCATATTCTGAGTGCTGAGTGCTGAGGACTGAGTGCTGAGGACTGAGTGCCGAGTGCTGGCGGGAGGCGGGCACCGTCCACCGTCCATCGTCCACCGTCCTAGCTACAGCTCGCGGAGCACACGCCAGTATACAGCGATCCGTGCGCGACGCAGCGCGGGGCGGTGGCGCAGCAGCAGCTTCAGGCCCTCGCTGGCGAGCTCGTAAGCGAAGCCGAGGCGCAGGAAGGTGCGCAAAGTGGCGGCGAAGCGCCAGCCGTGCCACATGCGGGCCAGCAGGATGCGGCTGCGGCTAAAGTTGAGGTGCCGGGCGGCCACAGCCTGATCGCTGCTCTTGCCCTCGTGATGCACAATCACCGCCTCGGGCACGTACCAGATCGCCGAGCCATCGAGCGAGCTGGAGGCGGTAGCGCCGTTTTGCATGTTGCATGTTGCATGTTGCATTCTCGCCTGCCACTCCAGCTCCTCGCTGTACATAAAGAAGCGCTCGTCGAGCAGCCCGGCCTGCGTCACGGCATCGGCGCGCACCAGCAGGGCGGCGCCCACCAGCCAGCCCACGGGCTGCGCCATGGTGGCGGGCGTGTCTTCGCAGCGGTAGCGGCGCGCCCAGGGGTTGGCGGGCCAGAGCCGGTCGAGCAGCGTGCTTTCCCAGAAGAAGCTGGCCGGCGTGGGGAAGCGGCGGCGCGAAGGTTGGAGGCTGCCATCGGGGTAGCGCAGCTGCGGCCCTACGGCCAGCAGCTCGGGGCGCTCCTCCAGCGCGCGCAGCAGGCGGGGGATGGCATCGCCCAGGGGCTCGGTGTCGGGGTTGAGCAGCAGCACGTGGCGCGCCAAGCCCTCGTGCAGCACGCTCCGCAGGGCCAGATTATTGCCGCCAGCGAAGCCCAGGTTCGCGCCAGGCTCGATCAGCCGCACATCGGGGAACTCGGCGCGCAGCATGGCCGGGGTGCCGTCGGCGCTCGCGTTGTCCACCACAAGGATCTCGTAAGCGATGCCGCTGCCCGCAAGCGAGGCTTCGACGGCCTGGAGGCAGCGCCGCAGCAGCTCGCATACATTCCAGGAGACAATAATAATCGCTAGGTCACTCATGGGCATCCTCAGAGCTTCCGGGAAGGTGTGGGTAGGCATCACCACTCAACCCGAATCTCCGCGTCGCCGCCCTGCACCGGCACCGCCACGTACGGCGTCTCCCCGGCCTGGTCGAGCTGCGTGGGCACACTCGTGCCATCTAGCATGACGCGCAGCGGCAGCTTGGCGACATCCTTGGGCACGAGGATGCGGACATAGGCGCTGTCGGCGCTGCCCGTCACACTCAGGCTGATCGCGCGCTCCTCGCGGCGCCAGAGGTAGGCGGCGTAGCCGTCGGAGGCGGGGTAGCGGGCCACGGCGCGCACCTCGCGGAAGGCCGGGTCGGCGGCCCAGCGCGGGGCAAGGAACAGGTCGCTAAAGCGGCTTGCGCGGTCGTTGAAGCCGGCGGCGCCCTCCAGCAGCGCCCCGAGCATAGCCCCGGCGCCCCAGCCGTCGGTGGCGAGCGTGTCGGGGCCCTGGATGCCGGGGCGGCCATCGGGGTAGTACCAGAGATACGTGCTGCCCGTAAGCGTGGTGAGCGCGGCGTAGCGGCGCAGAATGTCGAAGCCATAAGGCTCCATGCCGTAGCGGAAGGCGCCACGGGCCAGTTCGCCGCCCACCAGCGGCATGATCCCGCCATTCACATACTCGCCGAGTTGCTCGCCCTTGCCGCCGGCCATGCCGTAGCTGCCCGGCGGGAAGGGCGGATCGATGCTGTACCACTCGGCGAAGGCCCGGCTAAAATCGCGCCGCTTAAAATACTCCTCCACAATATGCTGGCCCTGCCGCTCGTCGAGCACGCCCCGGTTAAGCGCGTAGGCGTTGGAGAGGCTCAGCTGGGCTGCGGGGTCTACGCCAGCTGGGACGAAGCCCCGATCTTCTGGCACAAAGTGTGTGAAGAAGCGCCCGTTCCAGCTTAGGGCGTTGAGCCGAGCCATCAGCTCGGTGGCCTGTACGCGCCAGGTTATGGCCATTGCCGGGTCGCCCACCCGCTCCTCGGCGCGGGCCAGCAGCTCCAGGGCCTGGGCGAGGCCGGTGTTATCGCCGTGGAACGTGCCCCAGATCGTGTCGGGCTCGATCCAGTGGCGCGGGGCGGGCTTGCCGTCGGGGCTGATCGTGGTGGGGCCGTAGGCGAAGTCCCACATATCGATCGTGTAGGGCCGCCGCACCAGGCCACGCTGCGCGTCCCAGCGTAGCGGGCTCGTGGTGCTGTAGCGCAGGGCGCGGCGCATCGGCTCCAGGTTCGTGCGCAGCCAGGCGTCGTCGCCCGTAAACTGCCAAGCCTCGTGTACCCCTTGCACAAACAGAAACTCCAGGTCGCTCTCGGTCTCCTTGCGGAAGGCGCGCACAAAGCGCTCGGGGTGATCGATCACATCGGGGAAGCTGCCGTCGGGCAGCTGTGCGGCGCGGAAGGCGTCCAGCAGGCTGGTCACATCCTGCTCGAAGTAGCGGAAGCCCCGGCCCTGGTACACGTGATCGCGCAGCCAGAGCAGCGGGTTGTCTGGCGAGCGGTAGCCGCGCACCTGCGCACCGTTCAGCTCGTAGGCCACAACATCTTGGGCCAGGAAGTCGCGCAGGCGCGGGAGCAGCGCGTCCAGGTCGGGCTGGCCGCTCTGGAGCTCGGTGACGGCGTCCAGGGTAAAGAGCGCCGCGCGGGCGCCCGCCGTCTGCCCGCCGATCGTCACAAGCGCCCACTGGGGGCCAAGGCGACCGCGCGGCAGCAGCTCCACGCTGGCCTTGCCATCGGCCACCAGCAGCTCCACGCTCCCGGTGGGGCGTAGGGCGGAGTCATAGAGCTGGAGGCGGGCAGGGCCGCTGTAGCCAGGGGCGCGGATCAGCACGCGCAGTGGCGCGAGCGGGCGGGCGAGGGCGCTCTGCCCCTCGGCGAGGGCGAGCGAGGCGCGCTGCGGGGCGGCGGGGCGCTCAAGCAGCTCGGCGGGGTAGCGCGCCTCCCAGCCAGCGGCCAGGGGCTCAACCACGGCGTGGCTGCCATCCACGGCGGTGATCTGGTGGCCGGCGAAGAGCTGCACCTGGTAGTCGTCGATCCAGAGCGGCGGCGTGCGCGGCGGGCCAAGCGCAGCGCCGCCGGCGGCGAGCCAGGCGCCCAGGAAAGGCTCCGCGAGGCCGTGGGGGCCGGGCTGCACGGGAGCCACTGTGGGCGACAAGGGCGCGGCGGGCGCGCAGGCCGCCAGCAGCGCCAGCAGCGTGATCACCAGGGAGTGACGGCAGGCGGTACGCATCGGGCCGATTATAGCAGGGAACAGCCTCTACCCATTCACTTTGAGCGCCAGATGTAGCTCGCGCCTGATCACATGGCGCAGATCGTCGTAGGAGAAGGGCTTGCTCAGGATGTGCAGCGCGCCGAGCTCGAGCATGCGGTTGGCCTGGGGCGAGCCAGGCTGCCCGGTCATGCCCAGGATCTGGGCCTCGGGGTGGAGCGCGCACAGGCGCCGTGTCAGCTCGTCGCCGCCCATACCGGGCAGCATCACGTCGCAGATCACAAGGTCGAAGGGGCGCTCGCTGTAGCGCGCAAGCCCGCTCGCGGCGCTGTTGGCCACCACCACTTCGTGCTGATCGCGGGCCAGGCTGTTGCGGAGCCAGTCGGCGATGGCGATCTCGTCGTCGACGATCAGGATGCGCATTGGCGGCAGAGCAGCCGTGGCGGCACGTTGCTCGTCGGGCGCACCTTGGGTGGCGAGCGGCAGGCGCACAAGCAGCGTGGTGCCCTTGCCCACCACGCTGCGCACTTCGATGCTGCCGCCGTGGCTCTCGACGATCCCGTGGCTAATCGCTAGCCCCAGGCCAGTGCCAGGGGTGCTGCTGCCGCCAATCGCGCCCTTCGTGGTCATGAACGGCTGGAAGATCTGGGACAGCAGCGCCTCGGGGATGCCCATGCCGGTGTCGCTCACCGCCAGCTCCACGGCCCCATCCACCTCGCGTAGCTCGATGCTGATCTGCCCGCCGTGCTCGGCCATCGCGTCGCGGGCGTTGGTGAGCAGGTTCATCAGCACCTGGGCGATCTGGCCCCCGTCGCACACCACCGTGGGCACCGGCGCAAGCTGCTGCACGATCGTAATATGCTGCCTGGCGAAGTCGCGCTGCACCAGCGTCACCATCTCGTTGATCAGCTCGTCCAGGCTGCACGGCTCGCGCTGCGGGTCGCGTCGGCGGGCGAAGGTAAGCAGCCCGCT
>JAYUYB010000292.1:0-1693 GCA_043752655.1 Chloroflexota bacterium | reverse complement strand
CGTTGGCGTACGAAGGCTGGGTCTACGATCTGGAGATCGAGCAGCACCACAACTTTGTGGCCGAGGGCATGCTCTGCCACAACACCATCCAGACCCTCGCCTACATCCAGTCGATCTACGAGCGCGAGCCGAAGGCCGCCGCCACCCTGATCGTGATGCCGCGCTCGCTGCTCTTCAACTGGCAGCGCGAGGCCGCCCAGTTTACGCCCGACCTGCGCGTCTACATTCACGCCGATCAAGGCCGCATCAACGAGGCCGAGGGCTTCTCCGAGCACGATCTTGTGCTCACCACCTACGGCGTGATGCTGCGCGATGTGGCGCTGCTGCGCAGCTACAACTTCCGCCTGATCATCCTCGACGAGTCTCAGGCCATCAAGAATCCAATGGCCGAGACATCGCGGGCCGCCCGGCTGCTCCAGGCCGAGCAGCGCCTGGCCCTGACAGGCACGCCCATCGAGAACAGCACGCTGGAGCTGTGGTCGCAGTTCGCGTTTCTCAACCCCGGCCTGCTCGGCAACCTCGACTACTTCCGCGAGGAGTTCGCCAACCCGATCGAGCGCAAGCAGGACGACGACTCCGCCAACTTCCTGCGCAAGATGGTCTTCCCCTTCATTTTGCGCCGCACCAAAGATCAGGTGGCGCTCGACCTGCCGCCGCGCAGCGAGGAGCTCCTGATCGTGGAGATGGAGCCAGCTCAGCGCAAGCTCTACGCCAAAACCCGCGACTACTACCGCTCCATGCTGCTCGGCCTGATGGATGACGAGGGCGGCATGAACGACGCCCGCATGAAGATCCTAGAGGGCCTGCTGCGCCTGCGCCAGATCTGCAACCACCCCCGCCTGGTAGATGCCAAGTTTCGCGGCAGCTCGGCCAAGTTCGAGCTACTGCTGGAGACCCTGGACACACTGCGCGCCGAGGGCCACAAGGCCCTGATCTTCTCGCAGTTCGTGCAAATGCTCACGATCATTCGCGAGGCCCTGGACGCGCGGGCCATCCCCTACGCCTACCTCGACGGCTCCACCCGCGACCGGCAGGCCGAGGTGGATCGCTTCCAGAGCACGCCCGACCTGCCCTTCTTCCTGATCAGCCTCAAGGCGGGCGGCGTGGGCCTCAACCTTACCGCCGCCGACTACGTGATCCACGTGGACCCCTGGTGGAACCCGGCGGTGGAGATGCAGGCCACCGATCGCACCCACCGCATCGGGCAGACCAAGCCCGTCTTCGTCTACAAGCTGATCACGAAGGACACGGTGGAGGAGAAGATCCTGAAGCTGCAAGATCAGAAGCGCGCCCTGGTGGCCCAGATCATCTCGGCCGAGGGCGGCGTCTTCAAAAGCCTCACCCGTGACGACGTGGAAGTGCTGTTTACGTAAGATCGCGGGCGGCAAGCAGGCCACCCATGCTGGTGGCGGCGAGCACGGCGCGCTCGATGGCGCGGGCCAGCACATCGGCGGCGATGCTGCCAAGGATTACAAGCGGCGGGGCAGGGCGGCGGCCCGTGGCGAGCGCAAACACAACGTCGCCATCGAAGGGCGTATGCACCGGGCGAATGGTGCGCGCCAGCGCATCCTGGGCCATCTGGGCGAGCTTGGTCGCCTCGGCCTTGGTAATGTGGGCGTCGGTTGCCACAACGGCGAGCGTGGTGTTCTGGCCCTCGCGGCTGCGTGTGCCGCCGAAGGCCGGGAGCAGCCGC
>JAYUYB010000291.1:0-1694 GCA_043752655.1 Chloroflexota bacterium | reverse complement strand
TGCCGCTGCTGGTGGTGCGCAGCTCTGGGTCGGCGCCGAGGCGCCCGATAATCATTGCTTTGTTGAGATCGCGCATGGGTATCAGTTTTGCAATTGTCAGTGCACAGGTGTCAGTTTGCAGTTATCAGGAGCAGTTGTCAGTTATCAGTGGTCAGTTTGGCTAAGGCGCAAGACTGATCCTGACTCCTGGCTCCTGGACACTGATCCTGACTCCTTCTCCTGACTCCTGGCAACTGGCGCTGCAAACTGACGCTACTCAGCGGCCTTATCGGCAACTGCGGCGGCAGCCTCAACCGGGGCGGCATCGACAACAGCGGCAGCCTTCACCTCGATGACCGTAATCAGGTGGCGCAGGATGGTGTCGGTGAGCTTGATGGTACGCTCGATCTCGACGACTTTGGCGGCGCCGATGCTGAGATTCAGCAGCACGTAGAAGCCCTCGGTGAAGTTGCGGCGGCTTGCCTCGCCGCTCACATACTCGCGAATGGAGTAGGCAAGCTTGCGGCGGCCCCAAGGCGCGCTCTGGCTTACGGCGGTTACCTCACCGCCGTTGCTCGTTACAACGCCTTTGATGCGCTCCAGCGCAACATTGATACCCTCCTCGGTGGCGGCGAGAGGGCTGATCACAATCACTAGCTCGTAGTCACGACGACGCTCGCGCACAGGCTCCTCCTCTGGTGATGTCCCGCTCGTCATACCCGGCCCGGTGGCGCGATCCAGGGCCGGAGCGGCGGAACAGAAAGCAGCATGATGCCGCGCACCAATGCGCGGCTGCTTTTCCATGCAATCGGGCGATTATAGCACGGGTGGTAGCATGCCGCAAACCAGGCCACGGGCGCTAGGGCTACGTCATGGTGGGGGCTGTTGCCAGAACCCGGCGGTTGAAACCGCAGCGGGCGGGCCTGCGGCCAGGCGTCGGCCTGCGCCGACGCGTCCGGGCCCGCCCGCGCAGGCGGGCGCTCGGCGCACCGCGCCACCACGGCGCGCGTTCACGCGCCCGCCTGCCAACCATGACGTAGCCCTACACGGGCGAGCATGCTATCCGCAGATGACGCAGATTTTCGGCCCATTTCTGTCTCCAACGGCATGCTTACCCTTCGCCGTATGCGATCTCCGGCAGGCGGGCGAGCGCGGCTTTGTAGCGGGCGGCGTCGTAGGGTTCGCCGCGCGCCATTACGTCGAAGATCTCGCTGGTGACGGCCACGGCGATCAGCTCGCGGGCGCCCTCGCGGGTGTAGCCCATGCCCACCAGACGCTCCAGGGTGGCGCGCGTCTCCGGCGGCTCGCCCGTGCTAAGCTGCTTCTCTACGATCTCGAGCAGCTGCGCCCGCAGGGCCGGGTTAGTGGCCTGCGCATGGTGTGCATCGGGGGCCTGGGGCGGCACCACCTGGCCCCGCTGCGGCCGTCGCCGCTTGAGCATAACTTTCTCCTACAACAAGGGCACAGGGCACAGGGCACAGGGCACAGGCCGCGCTGCAATGCACTATCGGCTATTACTCACCAGAGGCAGCCACACCCGGCTGGGGGTTACGCTTGGGGCCGGCACAACCCGCGCCGGGCCGTACTCATTGCTCGCGCCGCTCGTCTCTAGCTCCTGGAGCCAGTAGCTATAGCGCTCGCCGGGGCGCGCCGTGCTATCTAGCCAGCTGTAAGCCGCACCGGCGGAGACGCTGCCACGGGCCTGGATGAGCGTA
>JAYUYB010000290.1:0-10773 GCA_043752655.1 Chloroflexota bacterium | reverse complement strand
GTGTAAGCGTAGTATACCAGGTTCTTACTGGCCGAACAGCCCGCCGTGATCTTTGACGCCCGCCAGCCACGCGGCACCCTCCATCGCGCGCTTGCCTGCCGGCTGAAGCTCTAGCAGCTCCAGCGCGCCCGAGCCTGTGGCCACCAGCGGCCCGCCCGCCTGCCCACGGCCCAGCAGCGCGCCTGGCTGCTCGGCGCCTGCCCAGTCGGGGTGGACGACGGCGCGCAGCAGGCGCAGTGGCTGTCCGTGCCAGCTTGTATGGGCGCCAGGCCAGGGGTCGTAGGCCCGTGTGACGCGCTCGATCACCAGGGCGGGCAGTGCCCAGTCGAGCTGGCCGTCCGCCTTCTTCAGCAGGCGCGTCACCGTGGCCAGGCTGTGATCCTGGGCCTGTGGCAGCAGCTCGCCGGCGGCGTAGGGCGGCAGCGACTCCACCAGCAGCCGCGCCCCTAACTGGAAGAGCGCGTCGGTGAGCGGACCGGCCCGCGCGTCGGCTGGCAGTGCCACCACCACCTGGGCTAGCAACGGCCCGCTGTCCATGCCGGGGTCCAGGCGCATCACGCTTACGCCTGTCTCACGCTCGCCTGCCATGATCGCGCCCGCCACGGGCGTGGGGCCGCGGTGCAGCGGCAGCAGCGAGGGGTGGATGTTCAGGTAGCCCAGCGGCGGGATGGCGAGCACGTTTTTGCGCAGGATCTCGCCGTAGGCGGCGACCACGCCCACGTCGGGCCGCAGCGCCGCCAGCTGCTCCACCACCGCGGGGTCGCGCAGCGACTCGGGCTGGAGCACGGGCAGGCCGAGGGCTTGTGCCGCCAGCTTCACGGGGGGCGGGGTGAGCCGTCGGTCGCGCCCGGCCGGCCGGTCCGGCTGCGTGATCACCGCCGCGATAGTGTGGCCCGCCGCCACCAGGGCCTCCAGCGGGTGGACCGCGAACTGCGGGCTGCCCAAAAAAATAAGGCGCATTGCAATCTCCTTGCTTCCCCCTGGTCGCGGCCACGTCCGACGATAGAGTATAATCGAGAAGCAGGGCTGCGGGAGGCGGCAGAAGACCAGAACATCACTCACGCGCGCACGTCGCTCACACCCACAAGAGGCTTATATGGATGCCCTGCTTTTCGATGGCACGCTCCGGCTTGCCCACGATTACCCCGCCCCCGCCCTCGCCCCCGGCGAGGCCCTGATCCGCCCGCACCTCGCCGGTATCTGTAACACCGACCTTGAGATTACGCGCGGCTACATGGGCTTTCGGGGCGTGCTCGGCCACGAGTTTGTGGGCACGGTGGTGGCCTGCGAGGATGCCGCCTGGCTTGGGCGGCGCGTGGTCGGCGAGATCAACGCCGCCTGCCTGCGCTGCCCCACCTGCCTGCGCGGCGATCCGCCCCACTGCCCGGAGCGCACCACGCTTGGGATTGATCGCCGCGACGGCGCAATGGCCGAGCTCGTAAGCCTGCCGATCAGCTGCCTGCACGAGGTGCCCCCAGGCGTGCCCGACGAGGCCGCCGTGTTTGTCGAGCCGCTCGCCGCCGCGCTCGAGATCGTGGAGCAGAGCCACCTGCGCCCCAGCGAGCGTGTGGCCGTGGTGGGCGACGGCAAGCTGGGCGCGATGATCATCCAAGTGCTGCGCCTCACCGGCTGCGATGTGACGCTGGTGGGCCGCCACCCCGAGCGCTGGGAGCTGTTTCGTGCCCAGGCCATCCGCTGCGCCCGCCCCGACGAGGTGGTCGGCCGCTTTGATCTTGTGGTGGACTGCACCGGCCAGCCCGCCGGCCTCGCCACCGCCCGCCGCCTGCTGCGCCCGCGCGGCCGCCTGGTGCTGAAAAGCACCTTCAACGCCCCCTCAGAGCTGAACCTGACAATGCTTGTCGTAGACGAGATCACCCTGGTGGGCTCGCGCTGCGGCCCGTTCGCCCCCGCCCTGCGCCTGCTGGAGCGCGGCTTGATCGCCACCGAGCCGCTGATCAGCGCCCGCTACCCCCTGCACGACGGGCTCGCCGCGTTCGCCGCCTCGGTCGGCCAGATGAAAGTGCTCCTGATGATCGGCGCGCCCGCACGGTGATACCTCAGACCATCCTAGTGGGCGCTGTAGTGGCTCCCGAAGAGGCGAGCGGCGCCTTTCTTGGCCATATCGGCGGCGACGATTTTGTGCTGCTTGCCCGCCCCGAGCGCGCCGAGCAGCTCTGCCGTGCGGCGATCACCCGCTTCTACGCCTGCGTCCCCAGCCTCTACGACCCCGAGGGTCTCGCCCGTGGCTTCCCCGACGGCACCGACCGCGCGGGCACTGCGCTGCGCTTCCCCCTCGTTGGCTTCACCATCGGCGGCGCGGTTCACCAGCCTGGTCGTTTCCATACCCCCGATCAGCATGGCCGCGCCGCCGCCGCCATGCGCCAGCAGGCCAAGCAGGGTGGCACCGGGGCGTATGTGCTCGATCTTGGCGACGACATGGCGCTGCGGATCGGCCTCCCGTTGGCGGTGTAAGCGCTTTCCTTGCGCCTGCTCAGATGATCCTAATGCTGGCGCGTAGCTCGCCGCTTGATCTTGCCGTAAAAACGCTTACAATAGCATCAGAAGTTTCCGGACCAGCGCCCGAAAGAGCCCCGATGAACACTCTGCTGCTCCTGGCTGCCCTCGTGGCCCTCGCGATCTGCGTGGTGGGCCTGGTGTTTCTGCTGCGTCGCTACACCACAACGCTTGCGCAGCAGCGCCGCGATGCAGCCGCGCAGGCAGCCGGCCGCGCCGAAGCGCAGGCGAGTGACGAAGCCGCAACCGCCGCGCTGCCCGCAACAGGCCCGTCGCGCTGGTCCGACCAGCTTGCCGAGCGTCCGGCCTTGCGCAATGGCCTGCTCGTCGCCCTCGTTGTGCTGCTCGGCATTGGGGCGCTCCTGGCCTACAACACGGCGACGGCCCGCACGCCCGAGCGCTACGTGGTGCTCGTGGCTCCCTTCGATGACGGCGGCGATGGCCAGGCCGGCCGCAGTGTGGCCAACGAACTGGCCAACCAGATCCGCACGCAGTCCGGTGGCAGGATCAGCACCGCCGTGGCGAACACGCGCCCAGAGACGCCCCAGGTCGCCCTGGAGCTCGCAACCGCCGCTCACGCCGACGTGCTGATCTGGGGCGCCGTCGCGCCGGGCGCTCTGCTCGACAGCCCATCGCTCAGCCCGCGCCTGATCTATCTCCCCAGCGGCCCTTACGGCCCGAACGGCTGGGATGGCTATGTCGGTCGCTTCGCCATGCCCCGCAGCTACACGGTCGCGCGCGAGCCGATCAACGGCCAGGCTGTGCTGGTGCCGCTAGTGCTCGCCCTCCACGATTATGCTAGCGGCGCCCCGGACCTCGCCTACGAGCAGCTCGGCGGCCTGCTCGCAAACTACCCCAGCCTCAACGCGCCGCTGCCCCACGCCCTGCGCGGCAACGTGCTCTGGGCGCGCACGCTCTACAGCGATGCCGCCGCCAGCTACCGCCTCGCCCTCGCCGAGCCATCCGACGAGCAGGCCCTGCTCGCCAATAACCTCGGCGCTATCCTGCTCGATGCCGGCGACCCCGGCGTGTTTTCGGCCTTTCAGGAGACTGTGCGCCTGCTTGCCGGGCGCGATCTCGGCGAGCTGCGCTACAACCTGGCAACGCTGGCCCTGCGCGAGAGCCGCCCCACCGATGCGGTGGTGGAGCTGGAGCAGGCCCGTAACCTGATGCCCCCCCAGGTTCCGCTGCTGCTCGACCTGGCGCGCGCCTACCGCGACGTTGGCCGCCTTCCCGATGCGGCCACAACGCTGGAGGCCGCGCGCCGCCAGGCCCCGGTCGATCTGCGCGCCGCCCCGTCGCCGTACCGCACGATGCTCAGGACGCGCACCGAGGCTGCCCTTGGTGAGCAGCAGGCGCTGCTCGGCCTGGCCCGCGGCGTTGGCGCCCAGGGCGCGCTGCTCTGGGAGCTGGAGGTAGCCGCGCCCCAGCCCGTCAGGCTGCTGAGCGACCTGCGCCGCCAGCTCGATAGCGCCGCCGACAGCAGCGCCCGCGAGGTGTCGGACTGGCGCAAGCGCGCGACCTCCGACGGCGCCACCCGGCCCGGCAGCGGCCTGGTGGCCACCGGCCAGTCGGGGCGCGCCGAGGCCAACGCGGATCGCCAGCGCTTCTATCTGGCTGTGGTGGAGACCGAGCTTGCGCGCGTTCAGGGCGACCAGCCACGCTCGGTTATCGGTGGGCTTTTTGGCGGAGGCGCGGCGCGCACAGGCCAGCTGCCGCTGCTGGAGGAGCTGCAGCGCCGCTACCCCAACAACGCTCAGATAAGCAATGCGCTTGGGCGCGCTCAGCGCCTGAGTGGCGCGCTCGATAGCGCCGACCTTACCTACGACGCCACCATCCGCCTTGCGCCCCAGGCCCCCGAGGGCTACTTTGGCAGGGGCGCCGTTGCCCGCGCGCGCGGCGACAGCCCACGGGCCGCCGAGCTCTACAACGTGGCCCTGGAGCGCAACGGCGGCTTCTTTCCCTCACGCTACGAGCTGGCGGTTATGGCCGAGGAGCAGGGCGACTACGCCGCCGCCGTGGTGCAGCGCCGTCTGCTCTACGCCCAGCGCTCTGGCACCAAGAGCGCCGTGGCGCTGGCCCAGGATCTTCGGCAGAGTGGCGCGAGCGGCTTCGCCGAGGCCGAGCAGGTGCTCATCCCGCTGAGCACCAGCAGCGCCGAGGCCGCCATCGAGCTCGCCCGACTCTACAACGACGCTGGCCGCACCGACGCCGCGATCCAGGCCTACCAGGATGCCCTGCGGCTCGATGCGGACTCCTCGGTGGCCGCCTTTGAGCTCGGCGAGAGCTACGTCGTGCAGGGTAGCTACCCAGAGGCCGAGCGTGCGCTCCAGCAGGCCGTGCGCGCCGACCCGGCCAACGTCGCGGCGCGCCTCGCCCTGGCCGACCTCTACCAGGGCCCGCTGGAGAACCCGCAGCGCGCCGAGGGCGAGTATCGGCAGGCGCTGGACCAGGGCGTGAACGACCCGCTGAAGCTGGAGCAGATCGGCGACGCTGCCCGCGCCGCTGGGAACTATGGCCAGGCTATCGACGCCTACAGCGACGCGATTCAGGTTGACCCAAACAATCCGCTCTACCATCATAAGCTGGGGCAGGCCTACTTTGCGGCAGATCGGCTCCAGCTGGCCGCCGAGCAGGAGAATCTCGTGCTCGCGCTTGCCTCCGACCCGAACTTGCGCGCCGAGGCGCTTACGACGCTGGGCGATGTGGCCCGCCTGAGCGGGGATCTGCCGGGCGCCACGGGCAGCTACACCCAGGCGCTGCAGCTGAACCCCGGCCTGATCGCCGCCCAGCTCGGCCTTGGTCTGGTCGCCGTGGGCCAGGGCAACTGGGGCGTGGCCAGCGGCTACTTTCAGACGGCGGCCGCCATGCCCGGCGGCGGCGAGAGCGCGCTGGCCCAGTTCTGGCTTGGCGAGGCATTGCTGCGCCAGGGCGATGCGTTCGGCGCCACGGCCGCCTACAACCGCGCCCTCGCGCTCCAGCCCAGTTTTCCTGAGGCGAATCTCGGCCTGGCCCAGGTGCGCTACGCTCAAGGCGACACGCAGAAAGCCCTCGAAACCGTGGAGATCGCCGTCGCTCAGAAGGCGGACTACGCCGAGGCGCTGCTCTTCCAGGGCAAGCTGCTGCAGGAGCTTGGTCGCACCAGCGAGGCTGAGACCGCCTACAGCGCCTCGATCCGCTGGAATAACCAGATCGCGGAGGCACACTACCGGCGCGGCATCCTTGCGCTTCAGGCGAGCCGCTACGACGATGCCGTGCGCGATCTGCGCCAGGCGACGCAGCTTCAGCCCAACTTCCCCGAGGCGTTCTACTGGCTTGGGCGCGCCTACTACGCCGAGGGCCGCCTCGACCAGGCGCTCCAGGCGCTGCAGCAGGCTGTGGCGCTGAACGGCAACTTCACAGAGGCGATCTTCTATGTCGGCCTGGTCTCCGAGGATCTGGGGCGCACCGCCGAGGCTGTGAGCGCCTTCCAGACCGTGATCGCTCTTGATCCGAGCAGCACGATGGCCGACGAGGCCCGCGCAAATATCGACCGGCTCACTTGATGACCACGCGGCAACTGCGCATCGCGCTCCAGATCTTTCAGTCGAACCGGCTGCGACGCGACTATAGCGATCTTGCGGAGATCGCGCAGTACGAGCCGGTGGGCGAGTTCTTCTTCAATGAGATTTACGGGGGCCGCGACTTCAGCCAGCGCGACAGCGAGGCCCGGCGGCTCCAGCATATCCTGCACGTGATGCCCGGCGTGAAGCTGCGCGATGTGGAGGAGGTGCTGGAGCTGCTCGACCTTACCAATCGCCTCGACGACGGGCTCGCCCAGCTGATGCTGGCCCAGGGGCTGCACAGCGACTTCACCGAGGCCACCTATGATCGCTGCTACCACGAGGCGGACAACTACGCGCAGCGCCTACGGCAGATCGAGCTGGTGCGCGGCAGCCTCTACAACGTCTTTCGGCTCTCGCGTATGCCGCTGCTTGGCCTGGCTCTGCATCGCTCGCGGCTGCTCGCCCGCATCGCCGGGATCGAGGCCGCGCATAGCTTTCTCGCCAAAGGCTTCGCCGCGCTCCAGGGCGTAAGCAGCATCGACCAGTTCGCGGACACGATCTACAGCCGCGAGCTTGTGCGACTCAAACGCATCTATGGACTCGAGACTTGAACTGCTGCTGCCCACGCTGCTGCCTATTGCTGGCGGTCCCTTCGCCATGGGCACGCCCGAAGCGGAGCTGAGCGGGCTGGCCAAACGCTACGGTGGCACCCGCGAGAGCTACCGCGAGGAGGCGCCGCGCCACACGCCATTCCTCGCCCCCTTCGCCATCGCGCAGGTGCCGACGACCAACGCGCTCTACGCGCGCTACGTGGCCGCCACAGGCGCCCCTGCCCCGCTGCGCTGGCGCGGCCCCCAGCCTCCAAGCGAGCTGCACACGCACCCCGTGGTTGACGTAAGCTGGGAGGAGGCGGTGGCCTTCTGCGCGTGGCTGAGCGACGAGTGCGGCCTGGGCTTCCGGCTGCCGAGCGAGGCCGAGTGGGAGCGGGCCGCGCGTGGGCTGGATGGGCGCACGTTTCCGTGGGGCGACAGCTTCGACCCAGCGCTGGCGAACACGCGTGAGGGTGGTTGCGGCGGCACGGCGCCGGTGGGCAGCTACCCCAACGGCGCGAGTCCCGATGGGGTGTATGATATGGCAGGCAACATTTGGGAGTGGACGGCATCGCTCGACGCGCCGTACCCCTACGCGCCTGGCGATGGGCGCGAGGGGGCGGGGGCGGGGCGGCGCATCATGCGTGGTGGCTGTTACGCCAACCCGCAGGGCTACGCGCGCTGCGCCTGTCGCTTTCGGCTGGCGCCTGCGCTGCGCAACGAGTTTACCGGCTTCCGGCTTGCCCTGAGCCGCCCACCCGAAAGGAGCGCCCCATGACGGTGAAATACACGCGCTGGCTGCGGAGCTACGTCGGCCACCAGCGCATCCTCCAGGTGCGAGCTAGCGCCTTCGTGTGCGATGAACAGGGCCACGTACTGCTCTGTCGCCGCGCCGACGTGATGCTCTGGGATGTGCCAGGTGGCACGATCGGCCTCGACGAGCTGCCAGCGCGCGGCATGATCCGTGAGGTGCAGGAGGAGACGGGCCTGCTGCTGGAGGCCGAGCGCCTGGTGGGCGTCTACGGCGGCCCCGAGTTCCACTGGGCCTACCCGAACGGCGATCAGGCCCAGATCCTGGCCATGCTCTTTGGGGCGCGCATCGTGGGCGGCGAGCTGCGCCGCGCCGGCCACGAGAATGTGAACGTCGCCTTCTTCCCCACCAACAAGCTGCCGCCGCTCGTCCCGCGCACACGGCGCATGCTCCAGGACGCGCTGGCGGGCAAGGCCGAGGCGAGCTTTGATCGGTAGACGGTAGCGATAGCCGATAGCCGATAGCCGCACACCTGCCCTCCGGCCGTTTGTCGTGGGTGGGCGTTCGTCAGCCGCACACCTGCCCTCCGGCCGTTTGTCGTGGGTGGGCGTTCGTCGGTGGACAATGGGCGGTGCTAGGTATCGGCTATCGGTTATCGGCTATCGGCTATAAACTACCGCGCCATCACGTACTGCATCGGGGCTGGCTGGCGCACCAGGCCCTTCAGCTCCAGGATGGCGAGGGCGGCCGCGACTGTGGGCACGGGGAGCTCGGCTGCGCGGCACAGCTCGTCGATGTGGGTGGGCGTGTAGCCAAGCTGGGCGATCACCGCAGCTTCCACCGGGTCGGTGGGCAGCTCGATGCGGGCCTCGCGCTGCACGCTCGCCGTGGTAAGCTCCAAAGTGGCGAGCAGCTCCTCGGCGGAGGTGACGATGGCAGCCCCATCGCGCAGCAGCCGCAGGGTGCCGACGCTCTGGCGCGCGAAGATAGACCCCGGCACCGCCAGCACCTCCCGCCCTTGCTCCAGGGCGAACTCCACCGTGATCAGGGCGCCGCTGCGCGCGCCCGCCTCCACCACGAGCGTGCCCCGGCTCAGCCCGCTGATGATGCGGTTGCGCGCCGGGAAGTTGGTGGCCGTTGGCGCCGTGCCAAGCGGAAAGTCGCTGATCAGGGCGCCCTGCTCGATCATCCGCTCGGCCAGCCTGCGGTTGCGCCCTGGGTAGGGCACATCGACGCCGCTGCCCAGTACGGCCAGGGTGCGCCCGCCCGCGTCGAGGGCCGCCGTGTGGGCGATGGCATCGATACCGAGTGCGAGCCCGCTTACGACCGTGACCCCGGCGCGGGCGAGTTCGGCGCTGAGGTGCAGGGCGGCCTCGCAGCCGTAGGGGGTGGGTGAGCGGGTGCCGACCACGGCCACGGCCCAGTCGTCGGCGCTGCTGAGGGTGCCGCGCACGTAGATCAGTGGCGGGGCGCCGGGGATCTCGCGCAGCAGACGCGGGTAGTCGGGGTCGTCTAGGGTGAGCAGCGTGGCCCCGGCGCGCTCGGCGCGCAGCAGCTCGGCGTCGAGGTCGAGGCGGGCGCGGGCGGCGAGCAGAGCACCGGCGGCTCGGGCCTCGATACCGGCCGCCGCGAGGTCGAAGGCGTCGGCGTTCCAGGCGGCCTCCAGCGAGCCGCAGTGGGCCACGAGCCGTGCGAGGCGGGCGGGGCCCATGCCGGGCGTGAGGTTAAAGCCAAGATAGTAGCGCGTGTGGGTTGGATACATCGCCCGGCTCCGGTATAATCGGCGGCTGACTGTATACCGCCGATCTGCGCGAGAAGATGCGATGGCCCCACTGGTCTACATTGTTACCCTGAGCTGGAACCGGCGCGAAGATACGCTGGCCTTCTTGGCCTCGTGCGCGGGCCTGGCCTACCCAAGCTACCGCACGCTGCTGGTGGACAACGGCTCGACCGACGGCACGCTGGAGGCGGTGGCCGCCGCCTTCCCCGAGGTGGAGCAGGTGGCGAACGGCGCAAACCTGGGCTTCGCCGCTGGTATGAACGCCGGGATGCGCCGCGCCCAGGCGGCCGGGGCCGACTTTGTATTCGTCGCCAACAACGACACGACGCTCGACCCGGCGCTGCTGAGCTGGCTGGTGGCTGCGGCGCAGGCGCACGGCGCGGATCTTGTGGCGCCCGCGATCTACTACTACGACCGGCCGGATCAGCTCTGGTGGCTGGGGGGGCGGCTGCGCCCGCTGCTGCTGGAGATCCGGCCCTACGCGGCGCCACCGCACGGCAAGGCGGCGTTTGCGGTGGATTTCCTCACCGGCTGCGGCATGCTGATCAGCTGGCGCTGCCTGGAGCGCGTGGGCAGCTTCGACGAGCGCTTCTTTATGTACTACGAGGACAGCGACTACTGTCTGCGGGTGCTGCGGGCCGGGCTGCGGGCCGTGGTGGAGCCGCGCGCGGCGATGTACCACAAGGTTGCGGTGTCGTCGGGCGGCAGCGACTCGCCCAACGAGCGCTACCAGATGGCGCGCAGCAGCGTGCAGTTCTTCCGCAAACACGCGCAGCCGTGGCAGTGGCCGGCCATTGGAGTGTACCGGACCGGCAGCGCCGCGCGCACGCTCTGGCGGCTGCTGCGTCGGGGCCGCACAGGGGCGGCGCGGGCGTATCTGCGTGGGCTGCGGGACGGGGCGCAAGCGTAGAGCGCCCCTTTACGCTTCCACCTCGGCGCCGCGACGTGGCCCTACCAGGCGGGCTGGGCGCCCAGGAAGCGGCCGTAGCGCACCCCGACCGCCTCCAGCTCTTCTGGGTCGAGCGTGCCCAACTCGCCGAAGCCGCTAACGCTGAGGGCCACGCGGCCCGGCTTCAGCTCGCGCCGCCAGGTGCCCACGACCCGCCCGCCGATCACCACGATCGGGTTGAAGATCCCGTTGGCCCCCGGCACGATCTTGTCGGCATGCGCCGGGTCCAGCACCGCCGTGCGGTCGCGGTAGGCCACCAGAAACTCGTCGAAGGGCGGCAGCAGAAAGAGGTCGTCGGCGCCGTCGGCCGCGCGCTGCGGGGCGGCGTAGTAGTCGCGCCCGTCGCGGGTGGTGTGGGCCAGTTGCTCAGCCGCTGCGGCCAGCCCGGCCCGCGCGTCGGACACGGTGAGCCCGGCCCACCAGACGAAGTCGTGCAGCGTGGCCGGCCCGTGGCTGCTGAAGTAGCGTAGCGCCAGGCTCGCCAGGGCCTCGTCGCGCGGTAGTGGCGGCGCGGCGGGCACCCATTCGTCGAGCAGAGTGAAAGTGGGTTGCTTGCCGGCCCGGGCGCCGAAGCAGAGCACGCCGGCCATGGACAGCTGGCCCAGGATGTGCAGGCCGCGCTGCCCACCGGCGGCGATCCCGGC
>JAYUYB010000289.1:0-1699 GCA_043752655.1 Chloroflexota bacterium | reverse complement strand
CACAGGCCGCCGCCTGGGCGTCTGCCAGCGAGCGCGCGACCGAGCCGCAGCGCATCGTGGTGCTGCCCCAGCGCGTGCGCGAGCTGCGCGATGTGCTGCTGGACGTGGCCGCCCTCAGCGCCATGCTCGATGAACGCCCCGAGCTAGAGCGCGACCGTGTGGCCCGGCGCGAGGTGGGCGGCCGCCTGATCGAGGCCCAGCAGGCCCTGAGCAGCGTGATCGCCCAGAGCTACGGCGGCGCGCGCGGCCGCTGGTTCCATCGCAACCACGAGACGCACGCGCTCACCGCACGCCAGATCGACGCGCTGCTCTCCGACGCCTGCGACGCCACCTACCCCCAGACGCCCCACATCTGGAACGAGCTGATCGTGCGGCGCCAGCTCTCATCGGCCGCCGCCAAGGCCCGCCGCAACCTGGTGGAGGCGATGCTGGAGCGCGCGGGTGAGGAGCAGCTCGGGATCGTTGGCTACCCGCCGGAGCGGGCGATCTACGAGAGCGTGCTGCGGGCCGGCGGGCTGCACCGCCAGGACGAGGCGGGCCAGTGGCGGCTCGGCCCGCCGCCCCCAGACGACCCGCTCGGCCTGCGCCCGGCCTGGCAGGCGCTGGAGCAGCTCCTGGAGGCGGAGCGGCCCGAGCCGCTGCCGCTCAGCGAGCTGCTGGCGAGCATCGAACGGGCGCCCTTCGGGATCAAGGCCGGGCTCACGCCGCTGCTCTTCGTGGCGCTCTACGCGGCGCGGGCAGGCGAGCTCAGCCTGTACGAGCGCGGCAGCTACGTGCCGCTGCCCGACCTGGCCACCTTCGAGCGGCTGCTGGCGCGCCCCGAGCCGTTTGCGCTGCGCCTGAGCCGCGCGGACGGCGCGCGCCGCCTGGTGTACGAGCGGCTGGCCAACGCCCTTGCGCCCCGCGCGCTGAGCCAGCCCGTGCAGCCCGCGCTGCTGGCGGTGGCGCTGCCGCTACTGCGCATGCTGCGCGGCCTGCCCGAGTTCAGCCGGCAGACGCGCCAGGTAAGTGAGCAGGCCCAGGCGCTGCGCCGCGCCCTGCGCGAGGCCCGCGCCCCTGACGAGTTGCTGTTCGAGCGGCTGCCCGTGGCCTGCGGTCTGCCGCCCTTCCGCGCCGACGAGCCCGAGGGCGCGGAGCGCGTGGACGCCTTCGCCACAGCTCTGCGCGAGAGTATGCAAGAGCTTCAGGCGGCGTACCCACGCTTGCTCCAGCGGCTGGCCGAGCGCATCGGCGCGAGCTTTGGGCTGCGGGCGAGCGGGGCCGCCGCCCGCGCCGAGCTCCAGGCGCGCCACGCCGCTATCGCCGAGACGACCAACGACCCGCAGCTGCGCGCGCTGGGCGTGCGCCTGGAGACCGCCGACGCGGGCGACGAGGCCTGGGTGGAGAGCGTGGCCGCGCTGGTGGCGCGGCGCCCCCCCGAGCTCTGGGCCGACGCCGACCTGCCGGCCTGTGAGGCGGCTCTGGCCGAGCTGGGTCGCCGCCTGCGCACCGCCGAGGAGCTGGCCCTGGCCGCAGGGGCTGTGCCGTCGGAGTCGCCGCTGCTACGCATCGGCCTCGCCAGCGGGCGCGGCGAGCTGAGCCGCGTGCTGCACACGGCCCACGACGACCCGGCGGTGCTGCGCCTGCGCGCCGCCCTGAGCGAGGCCATGGGCAGGCACGGCGAGCTTACGACCGATCAGCAGGCGACAGCCCTGGCGGC
>JAYUYB010000288.1:0-4549 GCA_043752655.1 Chloroflexota bacterium | reverse complement strand
CCGCCGTGATGGAAGTGCCGGTCGAGTATGCGCGGATTGAGGTGCGCAGCGTCCGCGACCAGGTGCTTGTCACCGCGATTGAAGTCTTATCGCCAGCGAATAAGCGCCCCGGCAGCGAGGGCGCCGACGCCTACGAGAAGAAGCGGCAGGAGCTATTTCGCAGCACGGCCCACCTGCTGGAAATTGATCTGTTACGCGCCGGGCGGCGCCCGCAGATCGCGCGGGATCTGCCAGATGCGCCGTACTTTGTTTTTCTGAGCCGGCCGCAGCGCCGCCCAATGATCGATATCTGGCCGCTGTCGCTGCGCACGCCGATCCCCCGCATCCCGGTGCCGCTGCGCTACCCCGACCGCGACGTGCCGCTCGACCTTGGCGCAGCCATCCACGACGCCTATGGGCGCGCGCGCTACGACCTTGAGCTGGATTACCGCGAGCCGCCGCCTGCGCCCGCGCTTGGCTCTGATGAGAGCGGCTGGCTCGACGCACACCTGCGCGAGCGCAGTCTGCGCTGAGCGACAGCTTCCTCAGCTGTTCACGCCCGCTTTCTATGCGCAAGGAAAGGAGGCGACGATGCCCACCGTTGTGCTGATTGGCACGCTCGACACCAAGGGGGTGGAGTACGACTACGTGCGCCGTCGGCTGCGCGAGGCTGGCTGCGACGTGCTGCTCGTGGACTCTGGTGTGCAGGGCGAGCCACTGGCCCAGCCCGATGTTACCCGGCAGGCGGTGGCGCGGGCCGCCGGTGCCGACGTCGCCACGCTCGCCGCCGCAGGCGACCGGGGCGCCGCCATGGAGACGATGGCGCGGGGCGCCGCCGCAGTTGCGCTCGATCTGTTCAAGCAAGGACGCCTCCACGCTGTGCTTGCGCTTGGGGGGAGCGGGGGCGCCTCGCTAGGCACTCACGCGATGCGCGCGCTGCCGATCGGCGTGCCGAAGCTGATGGTCAGCACTATGGCCTCGGGCGACACCCGCCCCTACGTGGGCTCCGTGGATGTGACGATGATGTACTCGGTGGTGGACATCGCCGGCATCAACCAGGTTTCCGAGCGCATCCTGAGCAATGCCGCCGCCGCCGTGGCAGGCATGGCGCGCGCCTATGCGGCCTTCCGCCCGGCCATGGGCGGGCAGCCACTGATCAGCGCCACCATGTTCGGCGTAACCACGCCCTGTGTCACGCTGGCCCGCGAGCGGCTGGAGCAGCTCGGCTACGAGGTGCTGGTCTTCCACGCGACTGGCGCCGGGGGCCGCTCGATGGAGGCCTTGATCGAGGCTGGCTTTATCGCTGGATCGCTCGACATCACGACAACCGAGTGGGCCGACGAGCTAGTAGGCGGGGTGCTTGGGGCCGGGCCGACCCGCCTCGACGCCGCCGGCCAGAAGCCGATCCCCCAGGTTGTCTCGCTCGGGGCGCTGGATATGGTCAACTTCGGCCCGTATGAGAGCGTGCCAGAGCGCTTCCAAGGGCGGCGCCTCTACCGGCATAACGCCAGCGTCACGCTGATGCGGACGACGCCCGCCGAGTGCGCAGAGCTTGGCAGGATCATCGCCACAAAGCTGAGCGCCGCAAAAGGCCCGGCAGCGCTATTCGTGCCGCTGCGGGGCGTCTCGCTGATCGCGACGGAGGGCCAGCCCTTCTACGACCCCGAGGCCGACCGGGCGCTGGTCGAGAGCGTGAGGGCGCACATCGGCCCAGGCGTCGAGCTGCACGAGCTGGACATGGAGCTCAACGACCCGCGCTTCGCGCACGCGATGGCCGATCGGCTCCACGCGATGCTGTTAGGCTAAGAGCAGCCTGGCGATCATTCCGATAGACGGTAGACGGTAGACGGTGCTGGAACCTGCCGTTAACCACAGGGAGAAGAGCATGGAGCGGCAAGCGGCATTGGAGCGGCTGCGCGCGACGGTTAAAGCGGGCGGCGCGATCATCGGGGCGGGGGCGGGCACGGGCCTCTCGGCGAAGTGCGCCGAGGCCGGCGGGGTGGATCTGATCATCATCTACAACTCCGGCCGCTACCGCATGGCCGGGCGCGGCTCGCTGGCCGGCATGATGCCCTACGGCGACGCGAACGCGATCGTGATGGAGATGGCCGGCGAGGTGCTGCCGGTGGTGCGCGACACGCCGGTGCTGGCGGGCGTCTGCGGCACCGACCCCTTCCGCATTATGGGGCGCTTCCTGCGGCAGGTGCAGGCGGCGGGCTTCACCGGCGTGCAGAACTTCCCCACCGTCGGCCTGATCGACGGCACGTTTCGCGCCGGGCTGGAGGAGACCGGCATGGGCTACGCGCTGGAGGTGGAGCTGATCGCGGAGGCGCACCGGCTCGATCTGCTCACCTGCCCCTATGTCTTTGGCCCCGAGGACGCGCGGGCGATGGCCGAGGCGGGGGCCGATGTGCTTGTGCCCCACATGGGCCTGACCACGAAGGGCGCGATCGGCGCCCGCACGGCGCTCACGCTGGACGAGTGCGTCGTGCGCATCCAGACGATGCACGACGCGGCCAAGGCCGTCAACCCGGAGATCCTTGTGCTTTGCCATGGCGGGCCGATCGCCGAGCCGGAAGACGCAGCCTACGTGCTTGAGCGCACCGTCGGCGTTGTCGGCTTTTTTGGCGCCTCCAGCATGGAGCGCCTGCCAACTGAGGTCGCGATCACCGAGAACGCACGCCGCTTTAAGCAGCTGCGGCCAAGTTTGTAGGAAGCCTGGCTGGCTCCCCCTTCTCCCTCAAGGGGAGAAGGGGGCCGGGGGGTGAGGGCCTACAGCCCAGCGGCAAAGCGCGCCACCTCGTTGCCGCCAGCGTCGAACAAGATCAGCTCCGCGCCCTCGCGGCGCCACGTGCTGGCCGCCTGCAAGGCGCGCAGGTAGGTTGCCTCCTGCCCATTGCGCCCGTCGTCGCAGGCGGCGCGGGTTGTAGTGAACGGCCCAAGTGTGATTGTCGCGCCGACGGCCTGGTACGGCCCGCGAAACGTGTTGCAGCCTGTCGTCCCCTGCACCGTGCTGCTCAGGAAGTTGAGCGTCAGGCGCGTGTCGCCGAGCGGCAGCTGGTTGACGTACAGCCTAGTCACGGCCCAGTTTGTGTATGTCAGCGCGCTGGCGTCGGGTGCGGGGGTTGGCGTTGGCGTGCCCCGCACTGTGATCGCCGCGATCAGGCCGCCAAAGGTTGCGCCGTTGGTGGCGCGCAGCACCCACGAGCTCCGATAGTCGCCGGGCGTGCCGGGCGCAAGCATCGGGACCGAGATATCGATGCTCTGGCCGGGTTGCGCATCGGGGATGCGCACCGAGGCCGGCGCGCTCATCTGGTCGCCGCGGGCAAAGACGATCTGGTAGCTGGCCCAGGCGCAGCTGCCGTCGTTGCGCACGCGCCAGATGCGCTCGAATGGCGCGAACAGGTCGAGCGTCGAGCCGTTAGGGATCGCCACGTCGCGCACAAACGTCATCTCAAGCGTGCAGCCGCCGGGGCCGGGGCCAGGGATGGCGGTGGGGCTCGGGATCACCGTGGGCGTGGGGCTTGGCTGCGGCGTGGGCGGGACGAGATTGGCGTTAAACACCTCGTTGCCCAGCAGCCCGCCGAGCACGCTGAACTGCGCCGGGAGCTCGGGGTGAAACTCGAGCCGCGCCCGCTCGAACCACTGGGTGAGGTACTCGCGCCCATCGCTGCCCAGCTCTCGCGTCGCCTCGGAGATTGGCAGGCCGAAGAGCGCCAGGCTCTCCTCGATGGTGAAGCCGGGCTGGCCGTCGAAATCAATACCGTAGCGCTGGTAGTAGGTGCGGAAGGGCTCGCAGACGCTGTGCTGGGTCTGCGCTACAAAGACGCAGCCCGGCTGGCTGCCCGCGTCGGGGCTGGCCTTCGGAAAGTTAAACCAGTCGCGGCCCTGCTGGTTCAGCCGATCAACCCCTAAGCGACCCAGCAGCACATCGTAGGGCCGCGCGTTCTCGGGATGCAGCTCCAGCCGCTGGCGCTCGAACCACTGCGCCTGGATCGTGCTGCCGTCCTGAGTCTGAAACGGCGCCTGCGCCGAGATCGGGAAGCCGAACACGGGCAGCCCGCCGTTCTGCTCCCAGAACTGGCGAATGCGGCCACTGATGCAGAAGCCTGTCTCGGGGAAGCAGCGCGCCCCAGCTTGTGCCGCGACAGGCGCGACCTAGCCTTGATACAGCAGGGCGAGCACTGGGAGCAGCAGCAGTGTGAACAATGCCATGCGTGACTGTGGGCGCATTGGAGGTCTCCTTATAGCAAAATCGGATCAATTCAGCTTACTTACAGTGGAGCCGGTATGATAACCGATTTTGTGGAGTCTGCCAGCGCCGGGCATATTGTCCACAGATGGCACAGATTTCCGCAAGGAACTGCATGCCACCAGGGGCGCACGAGTGTTCGTGCGCCCCTGGTGTCGGTCGTCGGATGCAGCGCCCCTGCGGAGAAGCGCGCCGTAGTTGCTCAGCGTTACCTGGGGTTGGACTCGCCCGTACTCAGGGCGGGGCGCGCACACCATACTCGCTTAAGCGCTCGCCTGGGCCTGAGCGATAATCGCTTGGAGCTGCGCAAACTGGCCC
>JAYUYB010000287.1:0-10788 GCA_043752655.1 Chloroflexota bacterium | reverse complement strand
AGGGGCGCGCGTGACGGTACCCCCGATTCTGTTCTGCTGCCGCCATCTATCTCTCCGCAGTGCGGAGGCCGCTCCTGGCGCGCCGGGCGTTACCCGATCTGCCGTCGCGGCTGCGATGCGAGCGAGCGGGGTGGTACAACCGTGAGGGCGAGCCCCCACTCCCACCGATGAGCCCGCCCCACGCACCTTGCTCCCCATCAGCCGGCGCAGTCGCCTGGCCGCCGACATCGCTGCCGACGCCGTTGGGCTCTTACCCCAACCGTTTCAGCCCTTACCTGTGCCCTTGCGGGCCATCGGCGGGGATGCTTGCTGTTGCCGTCTTGCGTCACATGCGGGTCGCCCCATATGTGCCCCCGCTTGCTGTTTCGCGGGGCGGCCTTCCACCTGGGGTGGGCGAGGAGTCGGGAAGTTCCTCTGGGGGTTTGCCCCAGCGGCGGCGTGTCACGCGCGCATCGGGCAATTATACCACCTGCGCGGCGGGCGGGGCGCTGCCACCTGCACCCACATTGTCTACGCTCGTTACCCTATGTCAGCGCAGCGCCCCCCCCAGCAGCGCCCCAAGCCGCCGCGAACCCTCCTCTAACTGTTCAGGCGGGAGCAGGCTGAACGAGAGGCGCAGGTAGTTTGCGCCGCCGCCCTCGGCGAAGAAGCGGGCGCCGGGCAGGTAGGCCACCCCAGCCTCCAGGGCGGCGGGCAGCAGCGCTGCGGCGTCGAGGCCGTGGGGCAGGCGCACCCAGACGAAGTAGCCGCCACGGGCGGGGCTCCAGCTGCACCTGGCTGGCATGTGGCGCGCTAGCGCGGCCAGCAGCGCGTCGCGGCGGGCGCGCAGGGCGGCGCGCAGCCGCTCCACGTGGCCGTCAAGAAAGCCCTGCTCCAGCAGCGCGGCCAGGCTCATGGCGGCAAAGTGGTTCACGCCGCCGCCGCTGTCTAGCACGCCGGAACCCATGCAGCGCCGCAGCAGCGCGGGGTCGGCCAGCAGCCAGCCAAGGCGCAGGCCGGGCGCCAGCACCTTGGCGTAGCTGCCCAGGCGGGCCACGGGGCCGCCGGGCGCCAGGCTGAAGAGCGCGGGCGGCGGCGGGGCGTCGTACCACAGCTCGCCGTAGGCGTCGTCCTCCAGCACGGGCAGCCCCTCGCGGCGGGCCAGGTCCACAAGTGCCTGGCGGCGCTCGGGCGCGAGCACGGCGCCCGTTGGATTGCCGAAGCTGGCCACAACGTACAGGAAGGCCACGCGCTCGCCACGGGCGCGCAGCAGCGCAAGCGTAGCCTCGGCCGCCGCCACATCAAGCCCGTGCTCGTCGCCCGGCACGCTCACAAGGCGCAGGCCGCGATCCTGGAAGACGCGCAGGGCAAGATGGTAGGTGGGCGCCTCGACCAGGGCCACGTCGCCGGGGCGGCTGAGCTGGGCGCAGAGCATGTCGAGCGCCTGGGAGGTGCCTCCGGTGACCATGAGCTGCTCGGCGGGCGGCGCCACGCCCTCCAGACGGCCAAGGCGGGCGCGGATCAGCTCGATCAGGCGGCCGGGGCCCTGCTCGGGGCCGTAGGCGAGGGCGTCGGCGCCCCGCGCGGCGAGGGCGCTAGCAGCGGCGGCGGCCATGGCCTGCGCGGGCAGTAGCGCCGGGTCGGGGTGGCCCCAGCCGAACTCAACCACGCCGGGGCGCAGCTGTAGCTGGATGTCGGGGAGCGTGTGCATTGGTAGCCCTCTGGCTGTGCGATGATGGGCCATGGTATCATATTCTCATCGACATCTAGACGCCCTCATTCACCAATCCCTATGAACCAGCTTCGCCGCATCATCATCTTCATCGTCGCCCTCGCCCTCGCCGCCTGCGCGCGCCCACCAGCGCCAAGCGCGATCGCGCCCACGCCTGCCCCCAGCCAGAGCGCGACGGTCGCACCTGCCGCCACCAGCCTCCCGTCTACCGCAACCAGCCTCCCGTCTACCGCAACGCCCATCTCGCCCACCGCCACGAGCCTCCCGCCCACGGCCACCTCGGCGCCACCCACCGCCACCTTCGAGCCGCTCGTGCCAACCGCCACGCTCGCCCCGGTGGCCGCCGAGGAGCGCGCCGCGATCTTCGAGCAGGTCTGGACGACCGTGCGCGACAATTATGTCTACGAGGACTATCGCGGCGTAGATTGGGCGGCCACACGGGCGGAGTTCGCGCCGCGCGTGGCTGCGGCCACTACGCCAGAGGAGTTCTACGGCGTGATGCGCGAGCTGATCGGGCGCCTCGGCGACGACCACTCGCGCTTCGAGTCGCCCCAGGAGGTGGCCGCGCAGCAGGCCGAGTACGAGGGCGAAGCGCGCTACAGCGGCATCGGCGCCCAGATCCGCGATGTCGCCGACGGCGGCCTGGTGGTCAGCCTAGTGCCCGGCGGCCCGGCCGAGCAGGCAGGCGTGCTCCAGCGGGATGTCGTCCTGGCCGTGAATGGCATCCCCTTTATCGACACGGCAGCCTATGGCCCCGACGGGCCGATCGGTGCGGTGCGCGGCACGCCCGGCACAATTGTTCGGCTCACCGTGCGTACGGGCAGCGAGCCACCGCGCGAGATCGAGGTGCTGCGCGCCCCCATCCCCATAGACGCCTTCAATACGGTGCGGGCACAGCTGCTGGACAACACCGTGGGCCTGGTGGAGATCCCCAGCTTCTACGTGGAGGATCTCGACAGTAAGGTGCGCACCGCAGTGGAGGGGCTGCTCGCCGACGGCCCGCTGCGCGGCCTGGTGCTTGATGTGCGCTCAAACTCGGGGGGCTACGTCCACCTGATGCGCAACACTGTGGCGCTCTTCCAGGATGGCGGCAGCATCGGCAGCACGCGCGGGCGCAGCGTGAACGAGGATCAGCGCATCCCTGGCGGCCAGACAATCGCTGGCCTGGCGGGCGTCCCGATGGTGGTGCTGGTTGGCCCGGACTCGACCAGCGCCGCCGAGATGTTCGCGGCGGGCATGCAGGTGCTCGGGCGCGCGCAGATTGTGGGCCTGCCCAGCGCCGGCAACACCGAGAATCTCTACAGCTATAGCTTCGACGACGGCTCGCGCCTGCTTGTGGCCAGCGTGGCCTACAGGCTGCCCGATGGCACATTGATCGAGGGGCGCGGTGTGATCCCCGACCGCGCCCTCGACGTGGAATGGTGGCGCTACCCGCCGGAGCGCGATCCGCAGGTGCTCGCCGCCGTCGAGGAGATCGACGCGATGCTCGGCGCGGGGATCGCACAGTAAAGGCAAGCACGCTATGAACGAACAGAGGATCGGCCGCATTGTCCAGGTGAGCGTCAACCCGCGCGGCGGCGTCCCCAAGCACGCTGTGCCCAGCACGGAGCTGACGACCGAGGGCGTGCGCGGCGACAAACAGCGCGACAAACGCTTCCACGGCGGGCCGACGCGGGCCGTCTCGCTCTACGCACTGGAGCGGATCGAGGCCCTGCGTGCGGAGGGCCACCCGATCGCGCCCGGTAGCACAGGCGAGAACCTTACCGTGGCGGGGCTCGACTGGGGCACGGTGCAGGTTGGCGACAGGCTGCGCGTGGGCGAGTGGGTCGAGCTCCAGATCACGGGCTACGCGGCGCCGTGCAGCAACATCGAGGGCTCCTTCACCGAGGGGGCGTTCAAGCGCATCTCGGAGAAGCTGCACCCAGGCTGGGGCCGCCTTTACGCCAGCGTGCTCGTCACGGGCGAGGTGCGCGCAGGCGATCTCATGGAGCACCTGCCGAGCTGAGGGAACAGGGAACAGGGCCGAGCCCAGCTTATCTGATGATCGTCGGGGCGCCCCTTGTGGGCGCCGCTTATAGAGGCCTATCGGCTATCCTGCGCCAGCTTCTCGGCGGCGAGCTGCACGAGCTCGGGGAGCACGAGGCCAGGGAGCTGGACGCTGCCGGCCCGCACGCGCTGGCGGCGGATCGCGGGGTCGGCGGCGAGGGCGCGCCCGGCGTCGCTGGCGAGCCAGTGTACGAGGGCGTTGTAGCGCACGGCGCCCAGGGTCTGCTCGGCGCCAGTGAGGATGGAGCGGGCCAGGCCAAGCAGCTCGGTGCCGGCCTCGGGCGCGAGGGCCGCAGGCGGCAGCGCCACAATCCGCATGGCGGCCGTGTCGGGCTGCACCAGCACGCGGATAAACGGCTCGCCGGGGCGCGGGCCACTTGCATCGAAGCCAACGACGCTCCCTGCGGTGGCCCCGGCCACCGCCCGCTCGGCGGCGTCGGTGATCGCCACGCGCATGCCGATATCGAACCCCAGGTGCTCGAACCAGACAATGCCCTGCTCTTCGTCGCCGTTGCCTGCCATGCACTTCCCTTTCAGCTCTCAGGCTCCCGCGCGATTATACAGGCTTTTGGCGGATACAACGTCTCTGCGGCGTTACCCACAGCTGCCGAGCTACCCGAGCCCTTTGGATCACGAAGCCGCGAACGGGTGTGAACCACCGCGAACCCGACCACCCGCGTGCGGCTTCAGGTTCGCGGTGGTTCGTGACATTTCGCGCCGTTCGTGATCCAGACGTTCGCGCTGTTCGATGTAGCCACCCTCTCATGCCTGCGCCGTTGCTACAAGCAGCACAGGCAGCGGCTCCGGCTCGCCGACCGCCAGGGGTGCGCTGCCGGGAAGCTCGGCCAGGGGCAGCAGCGCGGCAAGCGGCGCCAGCCCTGGCGGGCCGAGCAGGTAAGCCCACAGCTGGCCGGCGCGCAGCCCGGCTGTGGCCAGCGTGGCGCTTAGATCGGCGCCGAGGTCGTCGGCAGGCGCAGGGGGCGAGGCGAGCGCCTCACCCGCGCCCACGGGCCAGTGGCGGGGGCGTACCCAGCGCTCGGTGGCCACGGCTACCACAAGCGTGCCGCCTGGGCGCAGCGCGCGGTGCGCCTCGGCGAGGGCACGCGGCGGGTTGGCAAACAGCCCCAGAGCGGCGACGCACCAGATCAGGTCGGCGCACGCGGGGCGAAGCGGCAAGGCGTGGGCGTCGGCGGCGAGCCAGACCCCCGGCGGCGCCGCTCGCAGCGCAGCACGGTCGTGGTCGAGCCCCAGCACAAGGGCGCCGGGCGCGGCGCAGGCAGCCAGCCAGGGCGTCTTATCGCCCTGGCCACAGCCAACCTCCAGGGCCACGCGGGCACCAGGCGGGCTGGCCGCCAGCAGGGCCGCGCGCAGCAGCGCGGCGTGGGGCGCGTGGAGCGCGGCGTAGTTGGGCAATTGGGCTTACCTTTTCAAAGGGGCGCTGCCCATACCGGAGTGCCGAACCCGAACCGTTTGGACCACGAACAGCGCGAAAGGCCGCGAAGAACGCGAATGAGCACAGGCTGAGGGCCGGCTTCGCGGTGGTTCGCGGCTTTTCGCGCCGTTCGTGGTCCAAACGGTTCGCGGTCCAAACGCTACCCAAACTCGCTGTTGATGGCCGCTAGCGCCTCCGGCGGCGGCCGCAGCTGCGCGGCGCTGAGCGCGGCCAGGGGCTGCGCGCTGAGCCCGAGCGTCTCGGCAAGGGTGGGGCGACTCTCGTCCAGGTAGATCAGGCCCGTCAGGAACTCGCCGGCGGCCCGCGAGCGCTCCAGCAGCAGCATGGCCGCCATGCGATCGGCGGGGTCGTGGTCGAGCCCCAGGCGGCGCATGCGGATCACCGGGCCATCGTGCAGGCGCACGTCGCGCACCTCGCCCGGCGCAACCTCTAGCTGCATCTCGTCGTAGTGCGGGATGAACGCCAGGTCGTGGATGGGCTCCTCGTGGGCCTTGCCGTAGCCGTAGCTCTTGGTCGACTCGTCGTGGTTGTTGAAGGTGACACAGGGGCTGATCACGTCGATCACGGCGCTGCCGTGGAAGCTGAAGGCGGCCTTGATCAGCTCGCGCACCTGCTTCGCGTCGCCCGCAAACGAGCGGGCCACAAAGCCGCAGCCCGCGATCAGGGCCTCCATGCACAGGTCGATCGCCGGCAGCTGGTTTGTGCCCGCGTACTTCAGGCTCGCGCCAAGGTCTGAGGTGGCCGAGAACTGCCCCTTGGTAAGCCCGTACACGCCGTTGTTCTCGATGATATAGACCATCGGCACGTTGCGGCGCAGCAGATGCTTGAAGCCGCCCAGGCCAATGCTGCCCGTGTCGCCGTCGCCGCTCACGGCCAGCGGCAGCAGCGTGTGGTTCGCCACGTGGGCGCCCGTCGTCACCGCCGGCATGCGCCCGTGTAGCGAGTTGAAGCCGTGCGAGCGCCCGAAGAAGTAGGCCGCCGACTTGCTGGAGCAGCCGATCCCGCTCATGCGGATCACGCGCTCCGGCGCCAGCGCCAAGTCGAACGCCGCCGCTACAATCTGGCTTGCCACCGAGTCGTGGCCGCAGCCCGCGCATAGCGTGGAGGCGGCGCCTTTGTAGTCGGTCTTGGTAAGGCCGATGGCGTTTGTTGCGCCCTTCGGTGCAATGGTCATGCGGCAATCTCCTCTTTCACAGCGAGCAGCACCTGCGCCGCAACAAACTCCGCCGTAAGCGGCAGGCCGTCGCTATGGGCCACGCTCAGCAGGCGCGTGGCATACTCGGGGCAGTGCAGGCGCAGCAGATCGCGCATCTGCCCATCCTGGTTCAGCTCCACCACCACACAGCGCTCGTAGCGCGCCACAAAGGCCCGCGTCGGCTCGCCAAGCGGCAGCGCCCTCAGCCGCAAGGCGCTCGTTGGCAGCCCGCCCGCCCGCAGCAGCGCCCGCGCCTCCTGCACCGCCGCATCCGAGGAGCCGTAAAAAATGATACCGAGCTCCGCCGCTGGGTCGAGCTCCTCCACCGGCTGCGGCACCAGCCGCCGGGCCGTCTCGTGCTTGCGGCCCAGCCGATCCATGTTCACCTTCCAGTCCTCCGGCTGCTCGCTATAGACGTTCCGCTCGTTATGTCCAGTGCCACGGCTAAGCGTGGCGGCGAGCGGGTGGGGGTTGCCTGGCAGCGTGCGGGCGCCGATCCCGTCGCCGTCAGGGTCAGCGAAGCGCACAAAGCGGCCTAGGCGCTCTAGCTCCTCGGAGCTCAGGAGCTTGCCCCGGTCTAGCGGCTGCTCTGGGTAGGTTAGGGGCGGGCTGGTCCAGAGATTCATGCCCAGATCGAGGTCGCTCAGCACGAACACGGGCGTCTGGAGGCGCTCGGCGAGATCGAAGGCGCTACAGCCGCACTCGAAGCACTCGGCCACGGTGCCGGGCAGCAGCACCACATGGCGGGTGTCGCCGTGGCCAAGGAAGTAGGTGGAGAGGATGTCGCCTTGGGCGGTGCGGGTGGGCATGCCGGTGGATGGGCCGACCCGCTGCACGTCCCAGACAACGCTGGGGATCTCGGCGAAGTAGGCCAGGCCGGCGAACTCGGTCATCAGGGAGATACCGGGGCCGGAGGTGCTCGTCATGGCGCGGGCGCCCGCCCAGCCAGCGCCGACCACCATGCCGAGCGCGGCGATCTCGTCCTCGGCCTGCACGATCGCGTAGCTGGGGTGGCCGTCGGGGCCGGTGCGCAGGCGGGCGAGGTAGGTGCTGAGCGCGTCGGCCAGGCCAGTGGCCGGGGTGATCGGGTACCAGGCCAGGAGACTCACGCCGCCAAAGACAGCGCCGAGCGCGGCGGCGGTGTTGCCGTCCATCAGGATCTTCCCCTGGTTGGCCTCCATCGGCGCAAGCCGGTAGTGCTGAGTGCTGAGTGCTGATGTTCCGTGAACCAGGCGTGGGCGGCCTCGATCACGGCGAAGTTCTGGGCGATGGGGCGGGGCTTATCCTTGAAGTGGTGGGCGAGCGCGGCGTGCAGCGCTACAAGCTCGATGCTGATCAGGGCGGCGAGGGCGCCGACATAGACCATGTTGGCAGCGTAATCGCGCATGCGCGGCTCGAAGTTACCGGCGGCGGCGAGCTGGCGCACGGGGAGCGGGAAGAGAGCGACATCGTCGCGCGTGGGGTGCCAGGGGCCATCGCCGGGGAAGAGACAGATCCCGCCCTCGGGCAGCTCGGCCAGATCGGTGGCGGCGGTGCGGGGGTTGAAGGCGATCAGGATCGGGACGCGGGCGGGGCGGGCGGTGTGGCCGGCCTTGCTCACGCGAATGGTGAACCAGGTGGGCTCGCCCTGAATGTTGGACGGGAAAAGGTTCTTACCGTTGACGGGGATGCCCATGCGGAAGATGGCGCGGATGATGGCGTTGTTGGCCGTCTGGCTGCCGGAGCCGTTGACCGTCGCGGCCACCACGGCCAGATCGTTCACACTGGGCGGGGCCTGGGGAAGTGGGCGCATAGCTTCCTCGCTGTGCTGGCTGCTCGACACTGAGCGCTCGGAGTTAGTATAGCGCAACGAAAAACGCCCTTACCAAATGGCAAGGGCGTAGGAAGAGCCGCAGAGGAGGCTAGCGGCGCTCGACCAGCAGACGGATGGCGGTGCGCTCCTCGTCGTCGATGGAGACATCGATAAACGAGGGGATGCAGACGATATCAATCGCCTCTTCGCTGAGGTAGCTGCGGGCGATCGCCACAGCCTTGATCGCCTGATTCGTAGCGCCGGCGCCAATCGACTGCACCTCCGCCATACCACTCTCGCGGATCACACCGGCGATCGCGCCGGCGACAGCGCTGGGGCGCGAGCGTGTGGAGACCTTGAGCACTTCGCCACTGCGATGGGTGGCCGCCTTCTGAGGTACGCCTTCACCGACGGCGCGGGCGAGGGGCAGCGACTGAGCGTTGGTCATGTTGTCCTCCTGTGGGTCGTTGGGGGTCGGTACGGGTGGAATCGTGTCAGACGACGTTTCGAGGCTCATCGCAGCCTGCCCCTCTCTTGTGGTATGTGGTAGTACGCAGCAGACGCTAGCCGATTGTACCACAGACATGTAGAATAGCGCCGCGCAGCTTTGAAGAGTCTCGGTGACAGGCGCTACGTTAGCACGTTGCGTGCCACGGTCGTAGCTGCTGCCACCGAAACCCTAGGGGGTACTCACCGCGCATAATCAACAGCGCGTGTCTCGCGAATAATCGTCACCTTGATCTGACCGGGGTACTGCAAGCTCTCCTCGATCTTCTTGGCAACATCACGCGCCAGGTGGATACTGGCAAGGTCATCGATCTGTTCGGGCTGCACCATTACGCGCACCTCGCGGCCGGCCTGCACCGCAAACGCGCGCTGCACACCGGGAAACGAGGTAGCCACCGTCTCTAGCGCCTCGAGCCGTTTGATATACAGATCTAGCGTCTCGCGGCGGGCGCCGGGGCGACCTCCGGAGATAGCGTCGGCCGCGATCACGAGGAAGGCCTCCACGGTGGTGGGCTCTTCGTCGTGGTGGTGGCCGGCGATAGCGTGAACGATCGCCGGGGAGCGGCCAAGGCGGCGGGCGATATCGGCGCCGATCATGGCGTGCGGCCCCTGAACCTCGTGGTCTACCGCCTTGCCGATGTCGTGCAAAAGCGCGGCGGTCTTGGCGACATTGATATTAGCGCCAAGCTCGGCGGCCATATGGGCGGCCAGAAGCGAGCACTCCAGGGAGTGATGGAGCACATTCTGGCCGTAGCTGGTGCGATACTTCAGCCGCCCGAGCAGCTTGATCAGATCCGGGTGGAGGCCCTGCACATTGGCCTCGTAGGCCACGCGCTCGCCCTCCTCACGCATGACTTGGTCGATTTCAACCTGGGTTTTCTGAACAACCTCTTCGATCCGAGAGGGGTGGATGCGGCCATCCTTGAGCAGCTTGATCAAAGCCACTCGGGCAACCTCGCGGCGCACCGGGTCGTGGCACGAGAGGGTAACGGCCTCGGGCGTATCATCGACGATAATATCCACCCCTGTAAACTGCTCGAAGGCGCGGATGTTGCGGCCCTCGCGGCCGATCAGCCGGCCCTTCATGTCGTCGGACGGCAGCGGCACCACCGCGACGGTGCGCTCGTGGACGAACTCCGACGCGTAGCGCTGGATCGCGGTCGCGATGATGGTCTTGGCGCGGGCCTGGCTCTCGCGCTCCGCGTCCTCGGTGATGCGCTTGACCTCGACCGCGGCGGCGGCGTGGGCCTGCGATCGCACCGACTCCTCGAGCCGGGCCCGGGCGGCGTCCGCGGACAGGCCGGCGACCTCCTCGAGGCGCTGCTTGGCCGAGGCCTGGGCCGCCTCGGCCTTCTCGAGTGCGGCGTCGATCTGCTTGGCCTTGCCGTCGGCCGAGCGCTCGCGCTTGTCGAGCTCGCCGCCGCGGCGGTCGGCGTCCTTCTTGGCGCGGTCGAGCTCGCGCTCGCGCTGGGTCAGCCCCTCCTCGCGGCGGGTCAGCTCGGTGCGGCGGGTCCGCAGCTCGTCGTCGAGCTCGGCCTTGCGCTTCTGCGCCAGCTCCTGGCCCGCGAGCTCGGCGGCGCGGCGCAGCTCGGCGGCGTCGGCCTCTGCAGCGCTGCGCAGCTTGGCGACGGTGGCGTCGGTGGCGGCGGGATCGGTGGCGGCGCCGCGCCAGAAGCGCGCGATCAGCAGGCCCGCGATCGCGCCTCCGACGATCGCGACGGCGATCAGCAGGATGTTCATGTCGTCGGTCCTTTGCGGGCGACACCGAGGGGCGCGCCCGGATGCAACGCGACCTCGGTCGCGATCAGGTGGACAGGGCAGTCGTGGGCGTGGATGGGGAGCCGGTCGACGAGCTGCTGCTCGAAGCCGAGCCCGATGCGGAGCGCCGTCGGCGCCATCGGCAAGGTCGCGTCGTAGTAGCCGCGGCCCCAGCCGAGGCGGTGGCCGCGGCGATCGAACAGCAGCGCGGGCACGACGATCGCCGCCAGCGCCGCCGCGTCGACGATCGGCGCGCCCGGGTCGGGCTCCGGGATGCGGAAGTGGCCCGGCGCCAGGTCGGCGGCGGCGGCGCGGTGGAACACCAG
>JAYUYB010000286.1:0-4554 GCA_043752655.1 Chloroflexota bacterium | reverse complement strand
GTCTACAGGGATGCCGTAGGTGAGGCCGCGCAGGGCAGCGTGGCGGTAGCGCAGGGCGCCAGTGTAGGTGTCGCTGAGCGCATGAAGGTAGGCGCTGCCGGCGAGCTCCTTGCGCGCGAAGGCGATCCGCACGTTCTGCTCCGCCACCATAAAGCCCATCGTCACCGCCAGGGGCAGCAGGAAGAGCAGGCCGATCAGCAGGAACTTGTGGGGATAGCGTAGCCGGCCTACGGCGCGCGAGAAGGCGATGGCTGGCATGGGAGTCGATCCTCAAGAGGCGCCCACGAGGGGCGCCCGTACAGTACAGCGAGAGGCGCCTGCCTATGAGGGGCACCCGTACTTAGAGGGCGCGCTGGAGTAGCAGCTCGATCTTGCCGAGCAGGCGGGCGAGATCGACAGGTTTGGTGTCGTAGTCGTCGCAGCCGACAGCCATGCACTTCTCCTGGTCGCCAGCCATGGCGTGGGCAGTGAGTGCGATCACGGGCACCGCGCTGATGGTAGGATCAGCCCTGATCTTGCGGGTGGCCTCCCAGCCATCGAGCACGGGCAGGCTCATGTCCATCAGGATGAGGTCGGGCTGCTCGGCCTGGGCCACGGCTACGCCCTGCTCCCCGTCGATGGCGATCAGCACCTCGTAGCCTTTGCGCTGAAGGCGGCGTGACAGCATATCGCGGTTCATCTCGTTGTCTTCGACCAGCAGAATCCTTGGCATAAGCGGCGCTCCTCACAGCTACGGCTGCTCCAGCCGTGGTACCATGGCGATAGTAGCACGGGAACATAACTGTTATGCGCTATGAAACTAACATTCCAATGACAGCAGCTGAAACATTCGTTCATCAACCGGGCGCCTTCCCGGTCGACGCCGTGCTGGCGACGCTACGCCAGGCGATGCCGCACTTTGCGCAGCCGCTGATCGACCAGATGGGTGGCGAGGGCGCCACGCCGTTCCGCATTCTGGTGGCCACCATCCTCAGCCTGCGCACCAAGGATACGCTCACCGCCGTGGTGGCGCCGCGCTTGTTTGCCGCCGCCGACACGCCCGCCACCACTCTTGCCCTCAGTGAGCAGCACCTGGCCGAGCTGATCTATCCGGTGGGGTTTTATCGCACTAAAGCCCGCAGTATTATAGCGATCTGCCGCATTCTGCTGGAGCAGTACGATGGCCAGGTGCCGGCTACCATGGAGCAGCTGCTCGCGCTGCCCGGCGTGGGCCGCAAGACGGCGAACCTGGTGCTTACCGCTGGCTTTGGGCTGCCGGGCATCTGCGTGGATATCCACGTGCATCGGATCTGCAACCGCTGGGGCTACCTGCGCACCAAGAGCCCCGACGCCACGGAGCTAGTGCTGCGCGAGCAGCTGGCACCCGAGCACTGGCTCACGATCAATGGGCTGCTCGTGACGCTCGGGCAGAATATCTGCCTGCCCGTCTCGCCACGCTGCTCGGTGTGCCCGGTGGCGGGGCCGTGTGCGCGGGTGGGGGTGGGGCGGAGCCGGTGACAGGGAGACAGGGAGACAGGGTGTTTTTTGATCTTGTTTAGTTGGGGAGTCTAGTATGGACCAGCGAGTACGCGTGATGGTGGAGGAGTACGGGGCGGGGCGGCTGAGTCGGCGTGGCTTTTTGGATGGGACGGCCCGGCTTGTGGGCGCGGGGGCGGCCGCCTCGCTGCTTGTGGCATGTAGCGGCGAGCAGCCCGATAATCTCGCCGCCTCGCCCGCTGTGGAGGGGCAGAGTCCGACAGCCACGGGCGCAGCCGTGGAGTCTGAGCTTATTGAGTACGCGGTAGAGGGCGGGGTAGCGCCGGGCTTCGTGGCGCGGCCAAGCGGCGGCGGGCCGTTCCCCGGCGTCGTCGTGATCCAGGAGTGGTGGGGGCTGGACGAGCACATCAAGGACGTGACGCGGCGGGTCGCCATGGAGGGCTTTGTGGCACTCGCGCCCGACCTGTACAGGGGTGAGGTGGCGCGGGAGCCGAGCGATGCCCGCAGGTTGGCAATGGCCCTGGTCCGTGAGCAGGCGCTCGCCGATATTCAGGGCGCAGCCGATTACCTTGCCAGCCTGCCCACGGTGGCGCCAAAACAGATCGGCGTGATGGGCTTCTGCATGGGCGGCGCGCTGGCGATGCAGATGGCCTACAAGGGCCGTGAGATCGGCGCGAGCGTGGTGTTTTATGGGGGCGGCGTGCAACTCACCGACGACGAGCTGCGCGCGATCAGCGCGCCTATCTTGGGGCTGTACGGCGAAGCCGACGGCGGTATCCCGGTGGAGCTAGTGCGTGAGTGGGGCACGAAGCTCGCCGCCTTCGGCAAAACTGGCGAGATGGTGATCTACCCGGACGCGCCCCACGCCTTCTTCAACGATACCCGCGACTCGTACCGCGCCGAGGCGGCCGCAGATGCCTGGCGGCGGACGATCAGCTGGTTTCGGACACACCTGGTGTGAGTGATGCGCCATACATTACTATCCGCAGATTACGCAGATTGCGCAGATTTCCGCCCATTTTTGGCCCCAGCCTGAGGTTAAGGGCAGGCGTTGGTGGGGGCGGGGTGGCCGCTGAAGACGACCTCTAGGGCGGTGCCGTCGCGGTAGAGGACGACGCGGCGGGTGCGGGTGATGGCCTGGGGCGCGTCGGCGCCAGCCACGGGCACGCAGCCATCTACGAACGTCTGCTCGGTACTGGTGGCGATGCCGCCGTGGAGCAGGCCGAGGGCGTGCTCGTGAGCTACGGCGAGGCGGGTCGGCGCGAAGAGCCCGACGCCTGCAAGGCCGATAATGCCGATAAGCAGCAAGCAGAGCATGGTGATGATGCCGACGCCACCCAGGCTGCGCCCCGACTTGATCACCACTGCGCCGCCAGGGAGCCGCTTGCTGGTCACCATGCTGAATGTCCTGTTGGATGGAGGTGGGCTATTGTAAGTGGGCGCCCACGAGGGACGCCCCGACGCAATCTATTACTTTATTTTAGGCTTCTGGGGGGGCTCGTCTATGTGACGATAGTCCCCTGAGCAGTTTCTACATACTAAGCCGGATCGTCGGGGGTGAGCTCGACGAGGGCGGCGCCGCCGCTGACGCTGGCGCCCTGGGCGAAGGGCAGCCGACGCACGCTGCCATTGTAGGGCGCGAGCACGGTGTGCTCCATCTTCATGGCTTCGAGGACGGCGAGGGGCTGGCCTGCGCGCACGGCCTCGCCCTCACGCACGAGCAGGCGCACCAGCGTGCCGGGCATAGGCGCCGCAAGGCTGGCCGCAGCGTCGACGCCGCCCGTGCGCGTGCCGCTGTCCGCGCTGAGCGGCGCGGGCCGCGCCAGCCGGTAGGCGGCGCCGCGCCAGGCCACCAGCATGTCGCCGGTGGCGCTGTCGTGGGCGAGGCGGAAGCGCATCAGGGCAGGGACGGTGGACGGTGGACGGTGGACGGTGCCGGGCAGCGACGGTGGACGATAGACGGTAGACGGTGCCGGAGGGGCGGGCAGGCGCTCGAGGGTTAGCTCGGAGACGCCGATGTTGACGACGCGGAGGTGGAGCGCGTGGTCGGCGACGGTGATGAGCCAGCCGTCGGGGGTGGGGCGCGCCGTGAGGCGGTGGGTTTCCTCCCGTGAGACGAGGCGCAGCGGGATTGCGCCGCCGCTCTGGCGCCAGAGGGCCTCAAAGGGATTACTGCTCGGCACCCCCCGCATGCTGTCCGGGCTGAGCTGCCAGATCGCGGCTGCGGCGAGGATCTCGGGCGGGGTGGAGCTGGGCGGGGCGGCGTCGAGCTGGTGGTCGAGCAGGAAGCCGGTGTGAGTGTCGCCGGCGGCGTAGGCGGGGTGGGCGGCGATGGCGCGCAGCAGCGGCAGGTTGGTGGTGAGACCGAGCACGGCGAAGTCGTCGAGGGCGCGGCGCAGGCACTCCACGGCGGCCGCGCGCGTCTCGGCGTGGACGATCAGCTTGGCGAGCATGGGGTCGTAGTGAACCATCACCTCGTCGCCGGTGACGAGGCCGGAGTCGACGCGCACGCCGGGGCCTTGGGGCGGGTCGAAGAGGGCGAGGCGGCCGATGGCGGGCAGGAACGTGACGGGGTCCTCGGCGTAGAGGCGGGCCTCGATGGCGTGGCCGCGCAGGCTGATGTCGGCCTGGGTGAAGGGTAAACGTGCGCCAGCGGCGATGGCGATCTGCCAGCGGACGAGGTCGAGGCCAGCGACGAGCTCGGTGACGGGGTGCTCGACCTGGAGGCGGGTGTTCATCTCCAGGAAGAAATACTGGCCGGCGGGGTCGAGCACGAATTCGACGGTGCCAGCGCTGACGTAGCCGGCGGCCTGGGCCGCGCGCACGGCAGCGGCGCCCATCTCGGCGCGCAGCTCTGGGCTCAGCGCAGGCGAGGGCGACTCTTCGAGAATCTTCTGGTGGCGACGCTGGATGGAGCACTCGCGCTCGCCGAGATGGATAGTCGTACCGTGGCTGTCGGCGAGGATCTGGATCTCGACGTGGCGCGGGCGGAGGATAAGGCGCTCCAGCAGCATTATGTCGTCGCCGAAGGCGGCGCGGGCCTCGCGGCGGGCGCCGGCGAGGGCGGCGAGAAACTCG
>JAYUYB010000285.1:0-1708 GCA_043752655.1 Chloroflexota bacterium | reverse complement strand
CGCGCACGATCAGCAGCGGCACGCGCAGGCGCCGCAGGGCGTCCCAGGTGTCCACCGGCACCTGCGCGAAGATATGCGCCTCCCAGGCGCGCGGCCAGGCGAGCTGAACGCCGCCATCGGGGTCGGGGCGCAGCCCACCCTCAAGGTAGCCCTCTAGCGCCGCTGGGGTAAAGTCGGCAAAGATGCTGCGGCTCTGATAGCGGGCGCGGGCCTCCTCCACGCTGGCGAAGCGCTCGCGCCTGCGGGCGGCGCCGCGCGCGATCGGGGAGCGATCCTCCAGCCCCAGGCGGCGCGCGGCCCAGATCAGCGGCATGAGCTGGAGCGCCATGATCGTGGGCTCCAGCAGTGCCACGCCGCGAAACAGATCGGGCCGCTGTATGGCGCAGTAGAGCGTCATAATGCCGCCGAGCGAGTGGCCCGCACCGATCACAGGCCCGTCGACCACGCGCTCCAGGTCGGCCAGCATGTCGGCCGCCAGGTCGCGCCACGTCTGCCCATCCGGCGGGCCACCCTCGGGCCAGAGCGGGCGCGGCCTGTAGCCGAGCACACGCAGCTGCGGCGCCAGAGCCGCCGCAAAAGGCTGGTACGCCTCCGGCGGAAAGCCGTTGGCCGGCGCAAGGTGAAAGCGCGGCCCCGCGCCGCCAAGGTCGAGGTAGTGGTCGTGCATTTGGTGTGACAAGGAGACAGGGAGACAAGGAGACAGGGAGACAAGGAGACAAGGAGACAGGGAGACAGCCCAGGCAGGCCGTCAGGCACTCCCGGTCTCCCTGTCTCCCCAGCGAGCGTAGCGAGCGATCTCCTTGTCTCCCTGTCTCCCTGTCTCCTACCCTCGCTCATCCTCGCGGCGGCGCGGGCGGGGGCGGTCGCCATCGGGGGGCGGGCTGCTACGGTCTCCGTCGCGGGGCGGGCCGTCGCGGGGCGGGCCGTTGCGGTCGCCGTCGCGGGGCGGGCCGTTGCGGCCGCCGCGATCACCGCCACGGTCGCGGTCGCCGCGGAAGCCGCCGCGGTCGCCGCCGCCGCTGCGCGGGGCAGCCCCGGCGGCCTTGCGGTCGTCGGCCGACTCGCCGGTGAGGATGGCGCGTCGGCTCAGGCTGATCTTGCCGCTGGCCCGGTCAACGTCGATCACCATCACGGTGATCTCGTCGCCCAGCTGCAGCACATCCTCCACATTCTCCACCCGCTGCTCGGCCAGCTCGCTCACGTGGACCATGCCGTCCTTGCCGGGGAAGAGATTGACGAAGGCGCCGAAGGGCTTGATGCTCACCACCTTGCCGGTGAACACATCGCCGATCTTCGCCTCACGTGTAAGGCCCTCGATCATCGCGACGGCCTGCTTGGCCGACTCACCATCGGCGGTGGTCACGAAGACCTGGCCGTCGTCCTCGACATCGATCTGGGCGCCGGTGGTGTCCACGATGTTGCGGATATTCTTGCCGCCGGGGCCGATCAGGGCGCCGATCTTATCCACCGCGATCTGGAGCGTGATAATGCGCGGCGCGGTGGGCGACATCTCGGCGCGGCCCGCGCTGATCACGGCGTTCATCTTGTCCAGGATGAACAGCCGGCTCTGGCGCGCCTGCTCAAACGCCTGGCCCATAATCTCGTACGTGATGCCAGTGGTCTTGATGTCCATCTGCAGGCCGGTGATGCCTGCGGCGGTGCCGGCCACCTTGAAGTCCATGTCGCCGAGGTTATCCTCCAGGCCCTG
>JAYUYB010000284.1:0-4571 GCA_043752655.1 Chloroflexota bacterium | reverse complement strand
AAGCCCTGCGCGGCGTAGCGGTGCGTCTCCTCCACCGAAATGTCGTACACATCGGCGCGCCCGCGCTCGATCTCCACGATCTCGTCGCTCCAGTCCTCCGCTTTGAACCAGCGGCGCGCATTGTTGTACTGACGCAGTTCCTCTTGCTTGCGGCCAAGGTTAAAGCCGATCTGCTCTTCAAAGATTTTTGCCCAGCGGCCTAGCACATGGACGTGCCAGATTTCATGCTGCTGTCGGTGAATCGTGGACAGAATGCCGAAATTGAGCAGGACCACTTGCACTGTCTTGCTCATCGCCCTGCTGGCAGTTGACAAAATAACGCCCTGCCCGCCAGCATAACCATCGCAGTCGTACAGCGCACGCAGGAAAGCAACTACCACAGATTTCGGTGAGCGGAGAATGATGTCAGGCACATCTTTTATTCTCGCTGCCACACCTGTCTTCATGCCGAGATGCTTTAGGAAGTCGGTAATATCTGCCGATGAGAAACTGATGCGCCAGCGATTGGGATCCCAGCGCTTGCGCGTTTGCAAGCGGAAAAGCTCCCAAACAAGCTTCACAAATCGATCCGCCTGATCTTCATCGCCGCTTGTAAAGCCGATGGTACGCTTGACCTCGCTGATATGACCATCGCCGGTAAGGTAGCCAAGAAAAGCGCCGAGATCCTCGTCTACAAGCTTTGGTACACGGAGTGGCTGGAGGCGCTTAAGATTTGTCTTTAGGCTTACAGGGCTGACTGGCTGTGTCGGCGCAAGCGCATCAACGTATGTGCTCAGACGCGCTGTTTGCAGGCTATCCCCCGCTAGAGTTAGAACCTGCTCACTTGGCTCTTTCCAGAGAGGTCGGCGTGTCGGCACCCAGTTGAGTTTGCCATACTCCCGCGCCCAGAGATTCTGGCCGCCGCTGATCTTCACGCGATCACCGAGTTTGAACTCATCCAGGCGGCGCCACGAGCCGTCCGGCAGCATCACCCGATGGTTGACTGAGCCTTCAAGCTCCAAGCCGCGCCGCGTGCGCAACGTCACTGTCTCATAGTTCTCGAACTTGGCGAAATCGTAGATGCACTGTGGCTCCTCGCCATCACTCGTCTGAATAGCGAGTTTATCCTTTACAATCTCGCCTATTGGCAGGATGCCTTTATCGCAGTACAATAAGGAATTCGGGGCAACGCAAGCCCAGCCCTCGTTCAAAATTTTGGTCATGCCCTGGGGCGCAAAGTAGTAGGCCTCGTCGCGCACGATCTCCAGCACCGTATGCTGCCAGCGCTCCAGCGGCGCGTAGTTCATCAGGAAGAGCAGGATGTCCTTCTGGGAGTTCTCGGGGAAGCGGCGCTGCTTTTCGCGCTCGGCCGCCTGCTTCAGGCGCTCCTCCTCCAGAATCGCGGGCGGGTTGATGAACTCGCGCATGTACTCGCGATCCACCCTTAGGCCCTCCTCGACACCATCGGGGACGGCCTCTTCGACAACTGGCTGGTGCGTCTGCGACTCGGCGCGCCGGATGTAGGGCGAGTGGTAGTCGATCAGGTTCTCCAGCGAGAGGCAGGTGTCGATAAAATCTTCCACCAGGTCGTAGCCGATGCGCTCCACAACGCGCTGGATGCGCGTGGCGTGGTTGGCCATGGCATCGAGCATCTTGCGATTCGTGTGGGCGAACCACATATTATGCTTAAAAAAGTCGACATGGCCCGTCACGTGGGCCATCACCATCTTCTGAGTCACATCCTCGTTGCCCTCAAGCAGGTAGGCGTAGGAGGGATTCGTGTTGACGACCATCTCGTAGATCGTGCTGCCCGCCCAGACATGGCCCTTGATCAGCTGGTCGAACTCCATGCCAAAGCGCCAGTGCGGGTAGCGCGTTGGGAAACCGCCGAAGGCGGCCGTCTCATAGAGCGTGCGGTAATCCAGCACCTCATAGATCACGGGAAAAAAGTCGAGGCCGTAGTCGCGGGCGATCTGCTCGATCTGCACGCGGGCGGCCTCGAGCTGTGAGGGGAGGCGGGTGTTCTTCATAGAGTGCTGAGTGCTAAGTGCTTACTTCCCTTTGCCGAGAAAATCCTTGATCGTATCGTAGACATCGTCGCGCTCGGCGATCTCGGAGATCACGATGCGCTCGTCGCTGCCGAGATACTCTTCGAGGTCGTGGGCGAAGCGCCCAGAGCCGTAGAGCGAGCGCACCTGCCCATAGCAGAACAGGTTCACCTTGGGCATCAGCTCTTTCTTGAGCAGCTCGATGCACTCGCGGGTATCGCCGCCGCCCCAGTTATCGCCATCAGAGAAGTGGAAGGGGTAGATGTTCCACTCTGCGGAGGGGTAGCGCTCGTCGATCAGGCGGTTGCAGAGCTTGTAGGCCGAGGAGATCTTGGTGCCGCCACCCTCGCGGATGTGGTAGAACGTCTCCTGATCCACCTCTTTGGCCGCCGCATCGTGGACGATATAGCGAATGTCGATCTCTTTGTACTGCGAGCGCAGCCAGGTCTCGATCCAGAAGGCCGTGATCCGCACCAGCTCCTTCTGCTCGGTGCCCATCGAGCCAGAGACATCCATCATGTAGATAATGACGGCGTTGCTCTCAGGGATCATGGTCTCCTTCCAGGAGCGATAGCGCATATCGTCGCGGATGGGCACAATGATCGGGTCGTCGGCGTCGTACTCGCCGGCGGAGATCTGGCGGCGCAGCGCCTCGTGGTAGGTGCGCTTGAAGTGGCGCAGCGAGTTGGGGCCGGTGCGGCGGATACCGCTGTACTTATCCTTCTCGCTGATGAGGTTCTTCTTGCCTTTGGGCTGAATGTTGGGCAGCTGGAGCTCCTCGCCGAGGATCGCGGCGAGCTCGTCGAGCGAGACATCAACCTCCAGGGTATGCTTGCCGGGCTCGGAGCCGGCCTCGCCCTTGCCGGGCTGCGGCTCGCCCTGGCCGATCGGGTCGCCCACATCGCCGTCGCCCTGGCCCACGCCGCCGCCCTGCTTGACGCCGTAGCGGAACTGCGGGATGTCGATCTGCGGCACGGGGATGCTCACGAAGCGCTTGCCCTGGCGCCCGATCATCTCGCCGTGCGACATATACTTGCGCAGATCTTTTTTGATCTTACCGCGCACGATCTGCCGAAAGCGGCCGAGGTCGCGGTCCACGCGTTTCATTGACATAGATATTTATTGAAGGGAGGGCATTGCCCTCCCTTCAACCCTCCCAACAGGGATCTAGTAGTTACTCCGCGTATCGCCGCGCGCGAAGATCGAGGCCACGTAGTTGAGCACATCGGTGGCGGACTGCTCGTTGTAGCCGAAGTCGCGGATCAGGCGGGCCTTCACCACGTCGATCTTCTCCTGGGTGTCTTTGTCGATCACGCGGGAGACAAGCGAGGTAAGCTTGATGCTGTCCTTCTGGTCCTCGAACAGCTTCAGCTCCAGGGCCTTGTGCAGGCGCTCGTTGGTCTTGTAGTCGAAGGTCTTACCCTCGACGGCCAGGGCGCCGATGTAGTTCATAATCTCGCGGCGGAAGTCGTCCTTGCGGCTCTCGGGGATGTCGATCTTCTCCTCGATGCTGCGCATCAGCCGCTCGTCGGAGTCCTCGTACTGGCCCGTGTAGCGGTTGCGCACCTTCTCGCGCTGGGTGTAGGCCTTGATGTTATCGATGTAGTTGCCGCAGAGCCGCTTGACCGCCTCTTCGTCGGCGGAGATGGCGCGCTGCACCTCGTTCTTCACGATCTCGGTGTACTCCTCGCGCACCACCGCCAGCAGATCCTTGTAGCGCTTGCGGTCGTCCTCCGACGAGATCAGGGCGTGGTTCTTCAGGCCGCCCTCCAGCTCGTTGATCACCATGAAGGGGTTGATGTAGCCCTCCTCCTGGTTCGACACCAGGGCGTTGGAGATCTTGTCCTGGATGTAGCGGGCCGAGATGCCCTCCATGCCCTCGCGCATGGCCTCCTTGCGCAGCTCCTTGATGTTGTCCTCGGTGAAGCCGGGCAGGCTCTTGCCGTTGTAAAGCTTGAGCTTCTGGAGCAGATTAAGGTTGGGCTTCTTGGGATCTTCCAGCCGCGTCAGCACGGCCCACATCGCGGCCACTTCGAGCGTGTGCGGCGCGATATGCACGCGCACGCGCTTGCGGTTGAAATCGCGGTTGTAGATCCGCTCCTCGTCGCGCAGCTTCGTCACGTAGGGGATGTCGATGCGCACGGTGCGATCCTTCAGCGCCTCCATGAACTCGTTGTTCTCAAGCCGCCTATATTCTGGCTCGTTTGTGTGCCCAATAATGACCTCGTCAATATCGGTTTGGGCGAACTTCTTCGACTTGATGCGGTGCTCCTGCGAGGCACCCAGCAGATCGTAGAGGAAGGCCACATCGAGCTTGAGCATCTCGACGAACTCGATGATGCCGCGATTAGCGATGTTGAACTCGCCGTCGAAGTTGAAAGCGCGCGGGTCCGAGTCCGAGCCGTAGATGGCGATCTTGCGGTAGTTGATATCGCCGGTGAGCTCGGTGGAGTCCTGGTTCTTCTCGTCTTTGGGCTGAAACGTACCGATGCCAACGCGGTCCTGCTCGCTGAAGAGCAGGCGGCGCACGCGAATGTGGCTGAT
>JAYUYB010000283.1:0-4575 GCA_043752655.1 Chloroflexota bacterium | reverse complement strand
GCTACGTCCGATACTCCGCGTTGATGCGAATATAATCCAGGCTGAAATCACACGTCCAGACAGTCGCCGCGCCGTGGCCTAGCCCCAGGTCGGCGTCGATGCTGATCTCGGGCACGTTGAGCAGATCGCTCGCTGCGGCCTCGTCGAACGGCAGCGGCAGGCCGCCTGCCAGCACGTCCATGCCGCCAAAGCGCAGCGCCACCCGCTCGGCGTCTACCTCGGCGCCGGAGTAGCCGATGGCGCAGAGCACGCGGCCCCAGTTCGGGTCGGCGCCGTAAAGCGCCGTCTTCACCAGGGGCGACTTGGCGATCGTCATGGCGGCGAGCTTGGCGTCGGCGTCGCTTGTTGCGCCGCGCACCGTGATCGTCACAAAGCGCGTGGCGCCCTCGCCGTCGCGCACCACGGCCTGCGCCAGCTGCCGGCACAGCGTTGTGAGCCCCTCCAGGAAGGCCTCGCCGTCGGGGCTCTCTAGCGACGCGATGGGCGCGTTGCCAGCGGCGCCGTTGGCGAGCACCAGCAGCGTGTCGTTGGTGCTGGTGTCGCCGTCAATGCTGATGCTGTTAAAGCTCAGCTCCACGGCGCGGCGCAGGGCCGCATCGAGCGCGGCGGGCGTCACAGCGGCGTCGGTCGTTATCACGGCAAGTAGCGTGGCCATGTTGGGGTGGATCATGCCGGCGCCCTTGGCCATGCCGCCGAGCGTGAGCGTGCCGCCTGATGGCAGCGCCACCCGCAAGGCGCCGTGCTTCGGGCGCGTGTCCGTGGTCATGATCGCGCGCGCAAGCGCCAGGCCGTCGCCCCCGAGCCCACCGGCCGCCGTGGCGATGCCTGCCGTGATCTTCGCCAGCGGCATGGGTACGCCAATCGTTCCAGTTGACATAACAAAAGTCGTGTCAGACGCAAGGCCAAGCGCCTGCTCGGTAGCCTGGGCCATGGCGGCGGCGGCGGCATCGCCCTCGGGGCCGGTGACGGCATTGGCGTTGCCCGCGTTGATCACCAGGGCGCGCAGGCCGCCGGGGTTGCGCGCCATCAGCGCCATGTCGTAGCGCACCGGCGCTGCCTTCACCCTATTGGTTGTAAAGACAGCGGCGGCGGCAGCGGGCCGGTCGCTCACCAGCAGCGCCAGATCATCGCGCCCCTGATACTTGATCCCGCACGCCGCCGTCGCCGCGCGCCAGCCTTGTGGTGTCGCCGCGTGCCCATCCTCAATTGGTGTAAGCATGTGTTAGCCTTTGTTGACCGGAGACAAGGGGCATCGCTCGCTGCGCTCGCTCGGGAGACAAGGAGACAAGGAGCGCCTAGCGGCAGCCACGGGCTGTCTCCTTGTCTCCTTGTCTCCCTGTCTCCCTGTCTCCCTGTCTCCCTATCACTCCTCCGTCGGCACTGGCGAAGCGGGATGCGTATCCTCCCAGCGCAGCGACTCGACGGCGCCGATGTCGTGGAGGTGCGTAATATCGTTGTAGCTGTTGAGGCGCCAGAGCTGGCGGTCGCGGCGGTTCACGCGCTCCCAGTGGGTGAGGCTGGTGTTGCGAGTGTGAAAGTCGGTGGGCGGCAGCACCAGGCCGGGCATGTGGAAGAAGTGGACAAACGAGCAGTCGATCACGCCGCCGTGGCAGACCACCACAATACTCTTGCCGACGTGCTCCGCCGTGATCCGCGTGAGGGCGCGGCTGACGCGCAGCGTAAACTCGCCCCAGCTCTCGCCGCCGGGGGCGATCGGCCGCAGGGGCTGGCGGTCGAAGTCGGGCTGGCCGAACTTCGCCCAGGCGGCCTGATTGGTCATGCCATCGGCCTCGCCGATCATCAGCTCCTGCACATCGTCATCGAGGATGATCGGCAGGCCCAGGGCTGGCCGGATAATCTCGGCTGTCTGGCGGGCGCGGGGCAGCGTGCTGGCGATCAGCACATCGGCCGCGAGCTCGCCGAGCGCCAGCCGATCACGCAGCCGCTCTGCCTGGGCCACCCCGCGCGGCGTGAGCCCTTTGTCGGCCTTCATCCCGGTGATAATCGGCTCCACGTTCCCGAACGCCTCGCCGTGGCGGATGAGATAGAGATTTGTCATTGTGTTGGGGCGCCGTTGGAGCGCCCCTTGTGGGCGCCCGTTGGGGCGCTCTGCCCCTTATTTGGTAAGCGCTTGCACCTTGATGCCCAGCCCGTACAGTTTGATGAACGCCTCGGCGTCTTTCTGATTGTAGACGATGTCCTCGCCGAAGGTGGCCAGATCCTCGTTGTAGAGCGAGTGCGGCGAGCGGCGGCCCACCACAGTGGCGTTGCCTTTGTAGAGCTTCAGGCGCACCTCGCCCGTCATCGCGCGCTGCGTCTTTTGCACAAAGGCGTCGTAGGCCTCGCGCAGCGGCGTGAACCAGCGCCCGTTATACACCAGGTCGGCGTAGTCCAGGGCGATGCGATCCTTGGCGCGCAGGGTCTCCTTGTCGAGCACGATGCTCTCCAGCTCGCGGTGGGCGGCGTAGAGGATGGTGCCGCCGGGCGTCTCGTACACGCCGTGGCTTTTCATGCCCACCAGCCGGTTCTCTACCAGATCCACCCGGCCCACGCCGTGCTTGCTGCCAACGGCGTTCAGGCGCTCCAGCAGCGCCACCAGGCCCAACTGCTCGCCATTCACGGCTACCGGCACGCCCTGCTCGAAGCCCACCATCAGATACTCGGGCGCGTCGGGGGCGGCCTCCGGGCTCGTGCTCAGCTCGAACATCGACTCCTCGGGCTCGTTCCAGGGGTCCTCCAGCACGCCGCCCTCGTGGCTCAGGTGCCAGAGATTACGGTCGCGGCTGTAGATCTTCTCGGCGGTGGCGGTGACAGGCACACCGAACTCGGCGGCGTAGTCGATCGCGTCCTGGCGGCTCCGAATGCTCCACTCGCGCCAGGGGGCGATGATCTTGAGCCGGGGGTTAAGGGCAAAGAAGGTCAGCTCGAAGCGCACCTGGTCGTTACCCTTGCCAGTGGCGCCGTGGGCCACGGCGTCGGCGCCCTCCTGCTCAGCGATCAGCACCTGGTGGCGGGCGATGATCGGGCGGGCGAACGAGGTGCCGAGCAGATACTTGCGCTCGTAGATCGCACCGGCCTGCATGGTGGGGAGCACATAATCGCGCAGGAACTCCTCGCGTAGGTCACGCACGATCAGCTTAGAAGCACCGCTCTTGAGCGCCTTCTCCTCCAGGCCCTCCAACTCCTCGGCCTGGCCGAGGTCGGCGCAGAAGCAGATCACCTCGCAGCCATAGTTCTCGCGCAGCCACGGCACGATCACCGAGGTGTCGAGCCCGCCCGAGTACGCCACCACCACCTTACTGACATCGCCCTTTGCCATCGCCTTCACACTCCTGTGGGGGCGCAGCACGCCGCGCCCATACAAAAAAGCCAGCCTGCCCTCGGGCAACGCTGGCCTGCTACCTTACGGCGGACAAGCGCGGCTAGCCTGGGCATGTGGCCGGCTGGGTACGGGGACGACGACGGACGGGGCGAGGCTCGCCTGCCCGGCACTGTGCCACCTGATCCGCTTGCCTGCACTCTGTCCAGCGAGCCATCTGCGTGCTCCACACCAAGGAAATGCTACGAGCGCGAGTATAGCATAGGCCCTGGGGTGCGTCAACGCACCCGGCGGGGTGCCGTGCCCCCGTAAGCCTACACTGGCAACTATGCTATGATATACATCTATATTGGCGCCCGTGCGCCTTGAAGAGAGCGAGCGATGTCAAAACCAATTGTCGCCATTGTCGGCCGGCCCAATGTGGGCAAGTCGACCTTTTTCAACCGCCTGATCGGCGAGCGCCGCGCGATCATCGAGGATCAGCCTGGCACCACCCGCGACCGGCTCTACGGCGAGACGTTCTGGAATGGCCGTGAGTTCACTGTTGCCGATACCGCCGGCCTGCTCTTCGATGAGGACGACCCGGATCTGCCCGAGGCCGAGATGCACCGCCGCACCCGCGAGCAGGCCAAGCTCGCGATCGACGAGGCCGACGCGATTATCTTTGTGGTGGACGGCCGCGAGGGCCTCACCACTGCCGATGCCGACGTGGCCGACATCCTGCGGCCCATGGCCAAGCATGTCGTGCTCGCCGTCAATAAGTGCGACAGCAAAGAGCGCCAGCTAGACGCGGTGGAGTTCTACGCCCTCAACCTGGGCGAACCTATCCCCATGAGCGCCTTCCACGGCCTCGGCACCGGCGATGTGCTCGATCTGGTGGTCCCGATCTTCCCCGAGAACCAGACCGACGCGGTGGAGGATAAGCACCTGCGCATCGCCATTGTGGGCCGCCCCAACGTCGGCAAGTCCAGCCTGCTCAATAAGCTGATCGGCGAGGAGCGCAGCGTAGTCAGCATTACGCCTGGCACCACCCGCGACAGCATCGACACCACGATCACCGTGGACGGCGAGCAGGTTACGCTGATCGACACCGCAGGCATCCGCCGCTCTGGCAAGATCGAGCAGGGTATCGAGAAGTACTCCGTGCTGCGCACCCTGCGCGCCATCGAGCGCTGCGATGTGGCCCTGCTGCTGATCGATGCCTCCGATGGCGTCACCGCCCAGGATACCCATATCGCCGGCATGATCCTGGAGGA
>JAYUYB010000282.1:0-4576 GCA_043752655.1 Chloroflexota bacterium | reverse complement strand
TCGCGTCGAAGGGACAGATCTCGGCGCAGAGGCCGCAGCTCATGCAGGCGTCGTACTCGATCACAAACTCGGTGAGCGCAGGCAGCGCCTTGCCCGTGACCGGGTCCTTCGCCTGGCTCATGTGGATCACCTGGGGCGGGCAGATGCGCTGGCACTGGAAGCACGAGGTGCAGAGCTCGTGGCCGCTCGCCTCGTCGTAGAGCAGGATCGGCATGTTGCGGAAGGCCTCGGGCAGCCGTGGCCGCTCCTCGGGGTACTCCATGGTAAACGTGCCGTGGATCTTCTCGAAGCTGTCGTTCTTGCGGAACGAGCCCTGCCAGTGCTTCCAGACAACGGCCATGCTCGCGAGCAGCCCACCACCGGGCACCCGCTGCCCGCGCGCCCCCCGCTCCACTATCACCACTTTGCCGCGCTCGATCTGCATCGTCATCGTCTGGTATCCATTGCTCCACCGTCCACCGTCCACCGTCCACCGTCTATCGTCCACCGTCCACCGTCAGCGATCCACCTCGCCCATCACGATGTCGATGCTGCCCAGGATCACCACTATGTCGGCCACCTTGTAGCCCCGGCACATGTCGCCAAGCGGCGTAAGGTTGATGAACGAGGGCGCCCGCACCTTGTAGCGATAGGGCCGCGTGCTGCCGTCGCTCACCAGGTAGAAACCCAGCTCACCCTTGGGCGACTCGATGCGGGCGTAGCTGTCGGCCACGGGCGGGCGCACATTCTGGCGCGCCTTCGGGTTGATGTGGCCGCCCTGCGCGTCGGGCAGCTGCTCGATGATCTGCTCGATGATCCGCCGGCTCTGGCGCATCTCCTCGATCCGCACCAGGAAGCGGTCGTACACGTCGCCAACGCTGCCCACCGGCACATCGAAGTCGAAGCGGTCGTACACGCTATACGGCTCTGCTTTGCGCACATCGTAGGGCACGCCGGAGCCGCGCAGCACCGGCCCGGTCACGCTGTAGGCCAGGGCCAGCTCTTTGGGCAGGATGCCGATCCCCTCTGAGCGCTGGATCAGAATCTCGTTCTCACGCAGCAGGCGCTCCAGCTCGTCCACGAAGGCGGGCAGGGCCACCAGCAGCTCGCGCAGGCGGGGCACAAAGTCTGGGGGCAGATCGCGCGCCACGCCGCCGAAGCGGAAGTAGTTGCACATCAAGCGGGCGCCAGAGGCCGCCTCGAACAGATCGAGGATCTTCTCGCGCTCGCGCATCCCGAAGGCCAGCTGCGTCTGCCACATGCCCATATCGTTGAGCAGGAAGCCCAGGGCGCCCGCGTGGTTGAGGATGCGCGTCAGCTCCACCATGAGCACACGGATATACTCGGCCCGCTCGGGCACCGTGATCCCGGCCAGCCGCTCCACGGCCATGGCGTAGGCGTGATTGTTCGCCATGGAGTTAAAGTAGTCCAGCCGGTCGGTGTAGGGCATGTTTTGCAGGTAGCTATTCTGCTCGGCGATCTGCTCGTGGTTACGATGCAGGTAGCCGAACACCGGCTTGAGATCAACGATCGTCTCGCCGTCAAGCGTCACCACCATGCGGAACACGCCGTGGGTGGAGGGGTGCTGGGGGCCGATATTTATTTGTAATTCTTCGGTCTTTAGCATAGTAAGGGTACAGGGTACAGGGGGAGCGGTGGGGCTGTTCGCGGTGCCCTGTTCCCCGTTCCCTACTCGTCCTCGCCGATATACTTGTCGCCCTGGCGGGGGAAATCTTTGCGCATAGGCCAGCCCTCAAACTCGTCCCACATGTAGATGCGCTTCGGGTATGGATGGCCGTCGAAAATGATCCCAAACAGATCGAGCGCCTCACGCTCGTGGAAGTTCGCCCCCGGCCAGCGCGGCGTCAGCGAGGGCACGCGCGGGTCGGCGCGGGGCACCCGTATTTTCAGCACCAGGGCGGGGCCGCCGTCCACGTGGTAGAAGCGATACATCAGCTCGAACAGGCCAGCGTGCAGAAAATCCACCACGGCGAGGTCGGAGAGGAAGGCGTAGCCAAGCTGGTCGCGCAGGTAGCAGGCGGCCTCCACCAGCAGATCTGAGGCCACCAGGGTGTCGTCGGTGCTGTACGGGCCGGGCGGCGTGCCGTGGGCGGGCGGGGGGCTAACCTGAAGGGGAGCGGCCTCGACAACGGCGCCCGGCAGGTCACGTTCCAGGCACTCGCGCAGCTCTGCGGGGCTAAGCCTCGCCATCGCCCACCTCGCTGCGCTTCAGGTCGTTGGCGGCGATCTCAGGGGCCATGCCGCGCGCCTTCAGGGCGTGCTCAAGCTCCACCGTCGCGTCCATAATCGGGAACTGGCGCACGATCTCGGGGTGCTCGATCCGGCCGCTCTTCGTCTCACCCTGCTCAGGCGAGCGGAAGGGGCTCACCAGCGGCAGGCCGCCCACCGCGTCGATCAGCTTGCCGTCCACCTCCAGGCCATGCTTGCCAAAGCTAGGCACGGGGAAGTCGCTGGTCTGGGGGCGCTCGCCGTCGCCGTACCAGCGCACGCGGCCCAGCTGCTGGCGGTCGATCTGCTCCTGCAAGGTGATCAGGGCGTGGAGCAGCGCCTCGGGGCGGGGCGGGCAGCCCGGCACATACACGTCCACCGGGATCAGCAGGTTGATCCCGCGCAGCACGTTGTAGCCGTCGCGGAAGGGGCCGCCGGAGGTGGCGCAGGCGCCCATCGAGATCACGTAGCGCGGCTCGGCCATCTGGTTGTAGAGCCGCACCACCTGAGGCGCCATCTTCTTCGTCACGGTGCCCGCAACGATCATCAGGTCGGCCTGGCGCGGCGAGGCGCGGAACAGCTCGGCGCCAAAGCGCGCCACATCGTAGCGGCTCAGGCCGAAGGCCATCATCTCGATCGCGCAGCAGGCCAGGCCAAACGACATCGGCCAGATCGACGAGCGGCGGCCCCAGTTGTAGAAGCGGTTCACCGTAGAGACGAAGATACCCTGCCGCTCTAGCTCCAGCTGTAGATCTTTATCGTCTGGCATGGCATTCACACCCACTCTAGCGCGCCCTTGCGCCACTCGTAGATCAGGCCGGCGGCCAGCAGCCCCAGGAAGCTCGCCGCAGCCGCCAGGGCCGTCAGGCCGATCTGGTTGAAGGCCACCGCCCACGGGTACAGAAAGACCACCTCAATGTCGAAGATCACAAAGGCCAGGGCGTACAAATAATACTGCACCTTGAACTGCACCCGGAAGTCGCCGATCACCTCAAGCCCACACTCGTAGGTGGACTGCTTGATCGGCGCGGGGCGCCTGGGGCGCAGGTACGAGGCCAGAATCAGCGGGATGATCGGGAAGCTTACCGCTGCGAGAAAGAATACTCCAATGAAGGCGTAGTTTGCGAGCATGGCCGGTACCTTGTTGTCTATGCCTTCGCCGGGGGTTCGCTGCGAAGTATAGCATAATTCCGGGCGCCGCTACCGCGCCACAAGCTTCAGCTCCACGCGGCCCACCCGCACGGTGTCGCCGTCGTGCAGCTCGGTGCCCGCCCGTACCTCGAAGCCGTTGAGGTAGGTGCCGTTGGTGCTGTTCAGGTCTTCCAGCGTCCAGACGCCGCCGCGCTGCTCCAGGCGCGCGTGCTCGGCCGAGAGAAAGCTGTCGTTGAGCGAGACCTCCACCTCGGTGCTGCGCCCGATGAGCGTGACGGGGCTCAGCGGGAAGACCTTGCCAACAGGCACGCCCGTCTGCCCTGCCGCCGTCACCACGAGCTGGCCGTAGGGGCTGGCGGCAGCCTGCGCCGGCGCAGCGCCGCCCTGGAGATCGCGCCTCACTACGCGCAGCACCTGCCAGAGAAAGAAATACAGCAGGAAGACCACTGCTATGCGCAGCAGTAGCAGCAGGACACCGATTGAGAGATTTGCAATGTCAAACATAGGAGGGTAGACGGTAGACGGTAGACGGAGGACGCAGGACGCAGGACGGAGGACGGAGGACGGTGGACGGTGGACGGTGGACGGTATCGGAGATTGAGCCAGACGCGCGCCGTGTTATCCCATGTTGGCGAAGCACCGTCCACGGTCCATCGTCCACCGTCCACTGTCATGCATCGCGAAAAGTAAGCTCAAGGCCGCCAAGCGAGATCAGGTCGCCGTCGCGCAGGGCCGTCTCGCTCACGCGCTCGCCGTTCACGAAGGTGCCGTTGGTGCTGCCGAGATCCGTCACCCAGAAGCGGCGCTGGCGATAGCGCAGCTGGGCGTGGTGGCGCGAGACGCGCGTATCCTCCAGGATCACATCGTTGCCGAGGCCGCGCCCAAGCGAGAGCGCCGTGCTCTCTACCGGGATGGGCTGGGGGCCGCCGGGCGTCTGGAGCAGTAGCAGGGCGTGGTTTTTGCGCACTGGCTGGGCCGGCATAGCGGGCGCCATCACCTGGGTTGTCTCAGCGGCGCCGCTGGCCGTCATCTCGGCCACCACCTGAATGGAGCGCTTCGACACCGCCGGGTCTTCGGCGAGCAGCACGCGGGGGTGCTCCAGCATACTGAAGCTGCGCTCCTGGGCCAGATCGCTCAGGTAGGTGGCCATCTCCTGCTCCAGCTGCGCGCGCACCGGCTGGAAGACGGCGAAGTCGGCGGGGTGCAGATAGGCCTT
>JAYUYB010000281.1:0-1714 GCA_043752655.1 Chloroflexota bacterium | reverse complement strand
TTGCATGGCCCAGCAAGCGGGTGGCCAGAATTGGCTCGAGATCTGGCGCAATATGTACGATGCGGAGCGGGCTCAGGGCGAGGCCGTAACCGACCCCGCCTTCGAGCGTTACGCTGACACATGGCGTGGTCGCGCCCAGCACTATGCCACCGCCGGTCGGCGCAACCCTCAGCCCGACAGCTTTATGGCCTGGCTCACGCCGCGTTTGCGCCCGACCGACACGGTGGCCGATGTGGGCGCGGGCAGCGGGCGCTACCTACCATACCTGGCACGCCTGGTGGCCCAGGTGATCGCGGTGGAGCCTTCGCCGTCCATGCGCGCCGAGCTCGAGCGCACGCTTGCCGACGAAGGCCTCACCAATGTGCGTGTGCTCGCGGAGGATTGGCCGCTTACGCAGCCCTGCTCCGCCGACGTGGTCATCTCGGCGCATGTGGTCTACGGCGTGCGCGAGGTGGGGCCGTTTCTGGCAGCTTTGGACGCCGCAACCACGCGGCTTTGCGCGCTCTACCTGGGTCTGCGGCATCCCACCTGGGCGATGGCGCCCTTCTGGGAGCGCATGCATGGCGTGGAGCGCCTGCCGCTGCCGGCGGCCTTGGAGGCTCTGGCGGCGTGTCACCAGCTCGATCTGCCGGCGCGGCTGGATCTCGTGCCCGCGCCGGTCGCCTTTCGCTACCTCGATCGGGCCGAGGCCCTGGAGGAGCTACGGGCCAGGCTCCGGCTCGCGCCAGATGTGCGCCGAGATGCGGCGCTTCAGGCAGCGATGGATGAGCTGCTGGTCTTTAACGATGACGGCACCCTTGCGCCGCGTGTGCAGCAGTGGCACGCCGGGGTGGTCTGGTGGGAAAAGGCCTGATGTCACACATTAAGGAGTGTATGCCATGAGTGGAATCCTGGTCGTTCTTCTGATCATCGCGGGCCTGATGTTTGTGTGGATGATCGCGTGGGGTCTGTTCTGGCTGCTGGTGCAGGGCGGGGTGATCGTGCGGAAGGCGATGGAGCCGCCCACCACCGACACGAACAACTACTCGTTAAACCAGGGTCGTGAGGTAAAGAGTGAAGATCAGTAGAGAGGGGCGGGCGGTGGAGCGGGTCTACCTCGAGGCCTTCGTGATGGGGCTCTGCATTGGCGTCGCCGCCATGCTGCTCGACTACTGGGTGGGCTATGGCAGCTGGCCCCTGCGCATTGTAACGCTGCTGCTGGTAGGTGGCGGCCTCTGCCTCTTCCAGTACAGGCTGGCGCGCTTTAGGCGTCGCTCGTAGCGGGCTCGGGGTAGTGGGCCACGCGCCCGCTGCTGGGGCGCCCGGCGCGGCGCGCGGCGCGGCGTGCGACCTCGCGTAGCACGCGGCGCCTGTCGATAGTGAGCAGCTTGCGGCCGCGCATCAGCACCCGGCCAGCCACGATCACGGTGTCCACATCGCTGGCCCTGGCGCTGTAGAGCAGGGTGGCGGCAGGGTCGTGGATGGGCTGGGCGTGGGGCATGTCGCGGCGCACAAGCACGATGTCGGCGGCCAGGCCCGCGCGCAGCTCGCCGCTTACCCCGCCGAGGCCCATGGCGCAGGCGCCCCCGCGTGTGGCCAGAGCCAAGGCCGCGCCGATCGGCATGGCGTGGGCATCCTGGCAGCGGTGCTTCTCTAGCAGCGCGCTCAGGCGGGCCACCTCTAGCATATCGTAGCTATTATTGCTGGCGGCGCCATCGCTGCCCAGGCCCACCGT
>JAYUYB010000280.1:0-1716 GCA_043752655.1 Chloroflexota bacterium | reverse complement strand
CACCTATCCGCTGCGGGCGCTGGGCATGATCAACCGCAACCCGCGGCTCTGGAAGTATGTGGCCGTGCCGATCCTGGTGAATCTGCTGGTTGGCGCGGTGCTCTACCTGGGCGTCTTTGTGACGGCGTTCCAGCTGCTGGAGGCGCGCTTCGGCGGGGGCGATGCCGGCGTTGGCACGCTGCTGCTACGCATCGTCGAGGCATTCCTTGCCATAAGCCTGGCGGTGCTTTTGGGCTTTGTGATGGTGCGCTTCGGGGTTGTGCTCGGTGCGCCGTGGTATGGGCAGCTTTCGGAAGAGCTGGAGGGACTGCTCATGGGCCAGTCCTCTTCGGCCAGAAAGCTGACCCTGAGCGGGGCGGTCGCAGACATCTGGCGGGCGCTACAGTTCGAGGGCAAGAAGCTACTGCTTGCGCTGGGGGTCTGGCTGCCGTCGCTGCTGCTGCTGCTGATCCCTGGGCCGGGCACGCTGCTCCAGGCGGGGGTTGGGATCAGCCTGGGCGCCGTGATCGCCTGCCTGGACTTTTTCGACGGGCCGCTGGAGCGGCGGCGGCTAAGTTTCCGTACAAAGCTCGGGCTGGTGCGCAGCCTGCTGCCGGGCAGCGCGAGCTTTGGGCTGGTGGCCTTTGGGCTGGTCTCCATCCCGCTGGTGAACCTGCTGGCGCTGCCGCTGTGCGTGGCGGCGGGCAACATGCTGGTGATCGAGCGTGGGCTTCCCGGAAGGGCGAAGTAAGGGCCGTTTGGACCGCGAAGGGGCCGTTTGGACCGCGAAGGGCGCGAACCACGGCGAAAGGCGCGAACGCGAAAAGCGCGTGCCCGGTTTCGCGGTGGTTCGCACCCTTTCGCGCCTTCGTGGTCCAAACGGCTCGGGCATTCTCGCGCTGCGCCGCACTACAGGAACCTGGCGAAGACGCGGTTGCCGAACATGCGGCCGCGCTCGGTGAGGCGCACGCGCGCGTCGGCCCGCTCCAGCAAGCCCTGGTCGATCAGCTCGGCCAGGGCCTCGCTGTAGGCGGCGTCGAGGCCGAGCCCGCAGCGTGCGGCGAAGTGGGCCTCGCTCACCCCGGCGTTCAGGCGCAGGCCCATCATCATCGTCTCGGCGCGTAGGTCGTGCGCGGTGAGCGGGGTTGTCTCGGCCACGGGGAGGCGGCCGGCAGCCACGGCGGCGATGTAGTCGTCGATGCCGAGGATGTCGGCGTAGCGGCGGGGATAGATGTGGCCGTGGGCGCCCGCGCCTGCCGCCAGGTAATCGCTGTTGAGCCAGTAGGCCAAATTATGCTGGCAGGGCTTGCCGCGCGTCCAGTTCGAGATCTCGTACTGCGCGTAGCCCGCCGCGCCGAGCAGCGCGATGGCGGACTCGTACATTCCTGCGGTGGCGTCGTCGTCGGGCACCACGATGCGCCCGGCCGTCACTTGGGCGAAGAGCGGGGTGCTCTCCTCCAGGATCAGCGAGTAGAGCGAGAAGTGGTCAACCTCCCAGCCCGTGATCGTCGCCAGGGTCTGCTCCCACTGGGCCTGGTCCTGGCCTGGCAGGCCGAAGATAAAGTCGAGGTTGATATTATCAAAGCCGGCCTCGCGGGCCTCTAGGTAGCTGGCGCGGGCCTCGGCGGCGGTGTGGATGCGGCCAAGCACGCGCAGCGTGGGGTCGTGGAGGCTTTGCACGCCCATGCTCAGGCGGTTGACGCCGAGGGCGCGCAGGCCGCGCAGGTAGTCGCGGCC
>JAYUYB010000279.1:0-10852 GCA_043752655.1 Chloroflexota bacterium | reverse complement strand
GCACGCCCCCGAGGTTGCCGACGAAGCCGACAACGAGGACAACGCCGCAGAGCGCTCGGCTCAGGGCTCGCCGCAGCCCGGCGCCACCGATTTTTTCGTCCACAGATGGCACAGATTTCCGCGCAATTACTGTCGGAGTACTGGCGAACAGACCAGCGGCAAGCAGGAGCAGCGGCGCGACGACGGGCAGCAGGAAGCGCGGTCCCCAGACGCCGCCGCCCTGCCACTCGCCCCAGCGGGCGTAGAGCAGCAGGTGCGAGAGGAACAGCCCAAGCGCCAGCAGCACTACGCCGCGCTCGTCGCGCCGCCAGAGCGCCCACGCGCCGGGCAGGGCGAGCAGCAGCGGCGGCGCGTAGAGCAGCACGCTCTTGCCGGGGCTCAGCAGCAGCCCGTAGAGCCCCACGGCTAGCGGTGTGGTGAAGAGCGCCCCCTCGCTGGCATAGCCGGAGGCCAGCAGCGTGCCGAAGCGAGCCAGGTTGTACCAGCCAAGCAGGGCGAGGCCGGGGAGTAGGCCGAGCAGCCAGAATGCAACATGCAACATGCAACATGCAAAAGATCTGCCGTTTCTCCACGCTTGCCAGCAGCCCCAGAGTATGTACAGCCCGATCACGGGCAGCACTACGCCCGCCGCAATGCGCGTGGTGAGTAGCAGGCCGCACGCCAAACCAGAGATAAACAATGCGCGCCGGGCCGCACTGTTATCCTGGCTTGCCCTATGGGCGCGCTCCGCCGCCAGCATAATCAGCAGCGCCGCCAGGGGCTCGGAGAAGAAGGTGCGGGCGTAGGGCCAGGCGAAGGTGGCAAGGCCGTAGAGCAAGGCCAGAGCCGCCGCCCAGATCCGCGAGGCGCCGAGCCGCAGCGCCCAGGCCGCCAGCAGCGCCGCCGTGGCTGCGGTGAGCGAGGCGTTCAGGGCCGTCACGGCGAAGCGGCTGGCGTAGTCGGCGGCGCCGGGGCCGAGCGGCGCAGCCAGGCCGCCGAGCGCCTGGAGCGGCAGCGCCAAGAGCGAGGGCAGCACGCCGTAGGGCGAGTAGCGCCCGCCGTCGCGGCCGGGGCGCAGCGCCGACACGGGCGCGTCGTCCTCCACCACAACGGCCACCGTGCCGGAGGCGAGCAGCCCGCGCGTTACGGCGAGCATGGTCTCTTCATCGGCAGAGTAGGTGTGGCCGCTCATGGTGAGCAGGTAGAAGCCCGTGAGCAGCAGAAAGATCGCCAGCGGCAGGCGGTGATGGTGTTGCATGGCTGCCTATGATACCAGGGGATCAGTATTGCCTTGGCTTGCTACAGGGGCTTGAAAAACTAATACTACTAGCATATAGTCTAAGAATATTAGTTTTACCTGCGGCCTAGCCGCAGCACCAGAGCAGGAGCCCACAATGCGCGTCACGACGCACGGCCAATCCCTCACCCAGCTCACCCGCTTCCCGCGCCTCTTCCCGGTGAACTGCTACCTCGTGCGCGAGGCAGACGGGCTCACCCTGATCGACGCCGCGATCCCCGGCAGCGCCCAAGCAATCCTTGCGGCTGCCAGCGCCACCGGCCTGCCGATCACGCGGATCGTACTCACTCACGCCCACGTCGACCACGTTGGCGCGCTGGATGCCCTGCGCACGCTGCTCCCCGCCGCCGAGATCAGTATCTCTGCCCGCGAGGCCCGCTTCCTGGCTAGCGACATGACGCTCGACCCCGACGAGCCCCAGGCGAAGCTTCGCGGCGGCTGGCAACGCGTGCGCACCCGAACCGATCGGCTCCTTGCCGACGGCGACATGGTTGGCTCGCTGCGGGTGATCGCGGCCCCTGGCCACACTCCCGGCCACATCGCCCTGTTCGACCCGCGTGACGGCTCGCTGATCGCGGGCGACGCCTTCCAGACCCGCGCCGGCCTGGCTGTGTCGGGCAGCATGCGCCTGCTCTTCCCGTTCCCGGCCCTGGCCACCTGGCACCGGCCTACGGCGCTGGAGAGCGCCCGCCGCCTGCGCGCCCTTGAGCCTGCGCGGCTGGCAGTGGGCCACGGCGAGGTGGCCGAGGCGCCCCAGGCCAGCATGGACAGCGCGATCGCTGGGGCTGCACGCGAGCTTGGCGAGGCGGTTGGCCATGGGGCGTAGTGTCGGGCTCACACGCGCCCAGATCGTGGCCGTGGCCGCCACCATCGCCGACAACGCGGGGCTCGATCAGCTTACCCTGGCCCAGGTGGCCGCGCACCTTCACGTGAAGCTGCCCTCGCTGTACAATCACATCGACGGGCTCCAGGGCCTGCGCCGCGAGCTGATGCTGCTCGGCGCCCAGCAGCTTGGCGCGGCCTTTGCGCGTGCGGCCATCGGCAAGGCCGGCGACGAGGCGGTGCTCGCCACGGCCCAGGCCTACCGCGACTTCGTGCTGGATCGGCCTGGCCTCTATGCGGCCAGTGTGCGCGCCCCCGCCACCGACGACGAGGAACACCAGGCCCTCGCCCGCGCCACACTGGAGGTGGTGCTCGCCGTCCTGGCGCCCTACAGGCTCGCCGAAGACGAGGCCATCCACGCCGTGCGGGGGCTGCGCTCCATCGTCCACGGCTTCGCTACGCTAGAGCAGGCGGGCGGCTTCGGCTACGCCCTTGATCGCGACGAGAGCTTTCTGCGCCTGGTGCGCGCCTACATCGCAGGGCTGCGGCGACAAGCTTGATGTATGCCATTAGTGCCGATGGCCCTCATCCCGCACGCCGTCGCGCTGAAGCGCGCGGCTGGTAGGGCGCGAAGCCCCGCTGCGCGGGCTGCCTGAGCCCGCGCCAGCGGGCTTGGCATACTGAGCCTGCGGCTTCAGCCGCCAGGCAAGGCATACACAGCCATGTGCTACCATAGCGTCCACTAGCTCGCCTAAAAGGACGACCCACGTATGCACAAGCGCTCCTACTGGCACGCCACGCTCGAACAGCCGGCCCTCCCGACGACTGCGCTCCCCGCTGTCGCCGAGACGGTCGTGCTTGGCGCGGGCATCCACGGCGCCGCAGCGGCCTACTGGCTCGCCCGCGCCGGCATGGCGCCCCTGCTGATCGACCGGGCCGGGCCGGCGGCAGGCGCCACGGGCCACAACGGCGGCCTCTGCGTCACCGGCACCGCCGAGGCCTACCCCGACGCTATCGCGCGCCTTGGCCACGCCGACGCCCGCGCAATCTGGGCGCTGTCTGCCGAAGGCTTCGCCCTGCTTCAGGCAATCGTGGCCGAGGAGCAGATCGCCTGCGACCTGCGCCCTGGCGGCACGCTCAACCTGGCTCTGGGCGAGGCCCACCTCGCAGGCTTCAGGCGCTCCATCGCCGCCCTCGCCGCCGACGATTTCCACCAGGAGCTGCTGGACCGGCCAGCGGCCGAGGCGCTGCTCGGGCTGCCGCTCGGCCCCGAGATCCTGGGCGGCAAGTACAACCCGCACGCTGCCACGCTCCACTCGGCCCGCCTCGTGTACGGGCTACTGGCTGCCGCCGTGCGCCACGGGGCGCGGCTCTGCTGGGGCGCCGAGGCCACAGGCATCGCGGCAGACGCGGCTGGCGTGCGGCTGCAAACCAGCCAGGGCGCGCTGAGCGCGGGCGCCGTGGTGGTGGCGCTCAACGCCTGGAGCGGCGACCTGCTCCCGTTCCTGAAGGGCGTAATCACGCCGGTGCGCGGCCAGGCCCTGTCCACGGCGCCCTTCGCCCCAACGCTGCCCTGCGGCTTCGGCGCGTCGCTCACGCCCACCGGCGAGTACGGCCAGCAGACGGCCACAGGCGCGCTGATCTTTGGCGGCTGCCGCGCCGCAGCACCCGGCGGCGACATCAGCGTACGCGACACGCAGCCAAGCGACGAGGTGCAGGCCGCCCTCGACGCTGGCCTCACGCGGCTCTTCCCGATCCTGGCGGGCGTGCCGGTCGCGCGGCGCTGGGCGGGGCTTATGGGCTTTACGCCCGACTACATGCCCGTGGCGGGCGCCGCCCCAGGCCTGCCCGGCGTCTGGTTCGCCGGCGGCTTCTCCGGCCACGGCATGCCGTTTGCGCCGATCTTCGGGCGCCTGCTGGCCGAGGCGGTCGCCAAGGGCGCCACACCCGCCGCGCTGGCGCCGTTTCGGCTGGATCGGCCAGGGCTCGCAAGCGCATGAAACTCCCCGCCGACTTCACGCAGCGCATTGGCGGCAGGCGGGCGCGTGAACGCGCGCCGTGGGGGCGCGGTGCGCCGGACGCCCGCCTGCGCGGGTGGGTCCGGACGCGTCGGCGCAGGCCGACGCGCGGCCGCCGGCCCGGCCGACGCGGTTTCAACCGCCGGGTTCTGGCAACCGCGCCGACCATGACGTAGCCCTACTCGCCACGTTGCGCCCTTAGCCGATTGCCAGTACAATCGCCCGACTTGCCTTGAGAATTCTGCCGGCACCGCATGACACAGCCTAATCTCGTTACCGTAAGCGTTTTCCGCCGCAACTTTGGCCGGCGCTACACCGATCTCCCCGTCGATCTGATCGAGTCTGATGCGCTGCGCATCGACTGCGGCGGCACCTACATGCGCCCCGAGCAGTACGACCTTTGCCCCGGCGACATTGTGCGCTGGCGCCACGGCGAGCGCTTCATCGAGGCCGTGATCAGCGCTGTGCGCCGCGACGAGCTCTCTGTCTACGCAGAGCTCTCAGGCTCCCACCCGCTGCCGCCCGAGTTCTTCCCCTACTGATACCATTTGGGATTTTGGATTGAGCGCAAGGAGATACGCTCGGTTTTTGCATGTTGCATTTGCTCTTTTGCATTCTCGCTCAGTCCCGCCCCTCGCGCACCAGCGCCCACCCCAGGGCCACCCCAGCCAGAGCAATCGCGCCTGCGAGCAAGCCGTTCGCCCAGAAGCCCGCTCCCGCAAACAGGCGCGGCCCCGCCAGCGAGCCGACAATGCGCCCCAGCCCCGAGGCCGCCACGGCCAGGGCCAGCACGGTGCCGCGCGCCCCGGCCCCCAGCCCGCTCACCAGCGGGAAGACCGACACAATCGCAAATTCGAAGCAGAGACCAAACAGCAGAAACAGCACCAGAAAGAGCCCCCAGTTGCCGGCCGAGCTTGGCAGCAGCAGCATCAGCAGGCCGGTGGCAGTGAAGCCTAGCAGCACCGCGCGCCGCTTGCCCACGCGATCGGTGAACAGTGTGGCCCCGAGCGAGCCGCCCAGCTCGGCCAGGCCCACCAGCCCAAACACCAGCCCGAGCTGCTGCGTGCTCGCCCCGAAGTCGCCTTCGAGCCACGCCGCATACGCCACAAAGATCAGCTCTACAGCACACATTTGCAGCGTGACAAACGCCAGCGTTGCCGCCACACTTGGCGCCCGCAGCGCCGCCCCCATACCCGCCAGCAGACCTTTACGTTCGCGCCCTTCGCGGTCCAAACGTCCTTCGCGCTCCAAACTTCCGCGCCCGTAGTCCAGGGTAAGCGTCAGCGCGAGCATCAGCGCACCGACGGCGCCAAGCACGGCGAAGGCGGGGCCCCAGGTGCCGCGTAGCTCCACCAGCAGCGCAAGCCCCGCCACACCAACCATCGCCGCCAGGGCCCAGCTCAGCTCCAGAAAGCCTAGCACCCGCCCACGCTGGCTGTAGTTGCTGCGGTTGCTGGCGTAGGCCTGCACCGCCGGCATGAACAGCGCGGTGGCCAGCCCGATCAGCGCGTAGCCCGCCAGAAAGGGCCAGAAGCTTGGGGCCAGGGCGCAGACCACGGCACCTGCGCAGAAGAGCGCCAGCCCGCCAATAAGGGCTGCACGCTCGCCACGCGCGTCGGAAAAGGCCCCGCCGAGCGGGCTGAGCAGCGTTGCCGCCACCTGCACCGTCACCAGCAGGCTCGCCGTCTGCAGGCTCACGCCAAACCCGACGGACAGAAAGGCCAGCAGCGGGTAGAGCAGCCGAAACCCCGTGTTGAAGACCAGTCTGCCCCCAAGCAAGATCGCCAGCTCACGCCAGCTCAGCCCCGTCTCGCGCTTGATTACCTGCGTCGTCATGCCCTGAGTGCCTCGATCTTTGACAGCTTATAATAGGCCAGCTATCATAGCGGCTATTCACGTCTCTGTAAACAAGCTCGACGAGCCAAGGGGCGCCCCGCGCCTTGCGCTTGCTCTGTCCCCTGTCTCTGTAGCCTAAGGAGCCCGATGCACCGCGAGTATCGCCGCTGGCACAGCCCGGCCGTTGGCCGCGACATGGAGCTGCTGATCTTCGGCCACGCAGGTGCGCCCGTGCTGGTCTTCCCGACCTCCCACGGGCGCTTCCACGAGTTCGAGGATCGCGGCATGGTCGCCGCTCTGGCGCCGCAGATCGAGCAGGGCTGGCTGCAGCTCTACTGCGTGGATGCCGTCTACACCGAGAGCTGGTACAACTATGGCCTCGACACCGACGCGCGTATGTGGCGCGAGGAGCAGTACGAGCACTACCTGCTCACCGAGCTGATCCCGCTGATGCGCCACATGAACCCCAACCAGTACCTGATCACCACGGGCTGCTCGTTTGGCGCCACCGAGGCTGTGATCTTCGCCCTGCGCCACCCCGGCGTGGTGCGGCGCGCCCTTGGCCTTAGCGGCCTCTACGATCTGCGGCGCTTCTTCGGGCGCTACACCCAGGGTCTCTACTTCCACAACCCGGTAGATTTTGTGCCCAATGTCAGCGACGCCTGGACGCTCGATCGGCTCCGCGAGCTCGATCTGATTCTCGTCACAGGCCGTAACGACCCCGCCGTCGCCTCCAACGAGCTGCTCTCACGCCAGCTCTGGGAGCGCGGCATCGGTAATGCCCTACGCCTCTGGGACGGCTGGTGCCACGACTGGCCCTACTGGGGGAAGATGCTCGCTACGTATATCGGTGGGCATGATTGACAGGAGACAAGGAGACAAGGAGACAAGGAGACAGCCCGTTGCTGCCGATAGGCGCTCCCGGTCTCCCGGTCTCCCGGTCTCCCGGTCTAATCGGCCAGCTTGTCAAGCACCCCCAGCAGCTCCTCCGGCCCCGGCGGCGTGAAAACAACCGCCAGCGGCGCCGCCCAGCTCCAGCGGATCACGCCCTGGGCATCGATCACGAAGCTGCCTGGCAGGGGCACGCCCATGGCCGAGCCGAGCCCATAGCGGCGAAACTGCGCCCACTCAGGGTCGCTCAGCAGCGGATAGGGCGCCCGCAGCACCTCGGCCACGAAGCTGGTCATCTCTAGATCGGTGCTGCTTACCACGAGCAGCTCCACACCGCGACGCACGAACTCACTGTGAGCCTCCCGCAGCGCATCCAGCTGCGGCGCGCAGTGCGGTCAGAAGAAGCGGTCGCTCACGATCCGTGTAAAGTTGAGCACCACGGGCCGCCCGCGCAGTTCGCTCAGCGTGAGCGTCTGCCCATACGCGATCTGCGGCGCGCCGTCGTCGCCCACGCCCAGGCGCGCGTACGGCAGTGTAAAGTCGGGCGCCTGCTCGCCCACCCGAGGCCCCCCCGCCGGGCCGCGTGGGCGCAGAAACTCTTTGCGCCAGGTATCCGTCATTGGCAAAATTGGTCGTGCCATAGCTCCTCGTTGCTCCACTGTCGTGCGCTGCTCCTGTAGCAGTGTACCCCGGTCGGATCGCTTTGTCCACCTTTTGCACAGAGTGTGTAGAGCTGTCATAGTCGGCGCGGTTGCCAGAACCGAGCGGTTGAGACCGCAGCGGCCGGGCCTGCGGCCACGCGTCGGCCTGCGCCGACGCGTCCGGACCCGCCCGCGCAGGCGGGCGCCCGGCGCAGCGCGCCCCCACGGCGCGCGTGCACGCGCCCGCCTCCCGCCCATGACGTAGCCCTACAGAGTGTGCCAACAATGATCGGTGGTTTGACATATGTCAGCCGTCCATCTACCATGTACAGAGCTGAAGCGCGAACCCCCAGCGCAGGCTGGTGGGAGGTCGATGATGACACTAATCCAGAGCTGGCCAGGGTTACCAGAGCGCGTGCATATCCGCGAGGTAGGCCCGCGCGACGGGCTCCAGAACGAGGATGTCGTCCTGTCCACGGCCCAGAAGCTGCGCCTGATCGACGCCCTCGGCGCCACGGGCCTCGACGAGATCGAGATCGGCGCCTTCGTGCGCCCTCAGAACGTCCCCCAGATGGCCGACACCGCCGCACTCTTCGCCGCCCTACCGCGCCGCCCCGGCGTGAGCTACAGCGCCATCGCGCCAAATGTGGTGGGCGCCCGCCGCGCCGTGGAGGCCAGGGTAGACGCGGTACAGGTCTTCCTGAGCGCCAGCGAGAGCCACAACCAGAGCAATGTGAACATGAGCGTGGCCGAATCGCTGGCCAATGTCGCCGCCATGAGTGCGTTTGTGCGCGCTGCTGGCATGCCCTTCCACGCCGTGCTCTCAGTGGCCTTCGGCTGCCCGTTCGAGGGCCACGTGCCGATCGAGCGCGTGCTGAGCCTCTGCGCCCGCCTCATTGAGCTCGGCGCCCTGCAGCTCACGCTCGGCGATACCACCGGCATGGCCCACCCCATGCTGGTGAGCCAGCTGATCCTGGCCTTCCGCGAGCGCTTCCCGCGCCAGCCCCTGCGCCTGCACTTGCACAGCGCGCGCGGCGCAGGCCTCGCCAACATCCTCGCCGCCTTGCAGGTGGGCATCACCGAGTTCGACAGCAGCGTCGGCGGGATCGGCGGCTGCCCCTTTGCCCCCGGCGCCCCCGGCAATCTCTGCACCGAGGATCTCACCCACATGCTGCACGAGATGGGCATCGCCACCGGCCTCGACCTGCCCGCCCTGATGGAGACCGCCCGCATGCTGGAGCAGATGCTTGGCCACAGTGTCCCCTCGCAGACGATTAAGGCCGGGATCTGTAAGCACCTGACCGGCTAGGAGACAAGGAGACAAGGAGACAAGGAGACAAGGAGACAAGGAGACAAGGAGACAAGGAGACAAGGAGACAAGGAGACAAGGAGACACCCCTCGTACTCCGCTAGGCGCTCCCGGTCTCCCGGTCTCCCGGTCTCCGGGTCACCCCCCAAGCTTGCGCAGCTCGCGCCAGGGCTGGAGCAGCGGAAGCTGGCCTACGGCGGGCGGGGCGCTCAGGTTGTAGGCGCCGATCTGCTTATTGAGATCGCGCAGCTTCTGCTCGTACTCGGCGCGTAGCTGGCCCTGCTCGAGCGCGCCGAGGCGGGGCCAAAGCTCGTTCTCGCGGGCCAGCCAGCGCTCCAGCTGCGCCTGATCCTCGCGGATGCTTTTCTGAAGCTCGATCCAGGGCGGCGCGTAGCCGGCGCTCTTGAGCATACGGAAGCCCACGCGCAGCTCGTCGGGCACGTACTTGTCGTCGTCCAGGTTCATGGGCTTGCCTGCACCCGGCAGATTGCTGAGCAGGCCGGCCTGCTCGGCCTCGCGCACCTGCTGGTCGATGGCGCTCTCGAAGGTGCGAAGCCGCACCTGGCGTAGCGGGTGCGCGTCATGCTCAGGCTCCGCTTCCGGTTTGTCGCTCATGTCACCCTCCTGTCAGCTTGCCATCAGTATATGTGAATAATAGCACAAAGTAGACCATGCTGTCTAGATCCGCGCCAGGACGCGCAAGGGGCGCCAGATCGTCCAGGCAGTGGCCGACTTGCGTTCGCCGGGGCGTGTGGTAGGATAGTGCTTCTCCCGATGCCGTGAGAATCCCTCTTAGGTTGTCCGCAATATAAGCGGCCACCCGTCTGCGCTGGCCCGAAGCTTGCAATAGTAGAGCGTCTGTAAGCGACAATTCTGGAGCGCGCCGCGTTTAAAGAGTGGCGGACTTCTGCTCAACCGACATTTGGAGTAGGTATAGTATGGTCTGGCTTGGACTCCTCGCACTTATGCTGGTCGTCGCGGCGGCCCCCGGCATCGCGATCTACATCGAGCACCTGCGCGCTGCGCCCCCCGAGGCAGCCGACACGATGAGCGACAGCACGCAGCGCATCGCCTAGCGCCGCGCACCGCTCACAGCCGCTTACGTTTCATCTGCCCGACAGCGCCGCACTCTGGGCGCTGTCGGCGTTTGTGGTACAATCCGCAACAAGCTGCGTTAGTACCTTGTGCGTGTACCACGGGCAAGCGGAGAAAGCAGGATGGATAGCAGCCTCCAGCGTGCCGCTGGTACAGCACTGGTTGTGGATCCTCAGCAGGGTGGAGTGCGTCGCAGCCGCCGGGTGCCAGCCATACGGCTGCTGCTGCTGGATCAGAGCCTGATCTTTGGCGGTTTCGCCTTTGCCTACTGGCTGCGCTACCTGGCGGACTGGCCCGAACCGCTCGACGGGATTATCTTCGAGGTTGCCACCCAAAACGTGGTGACGTTTCAGGCCTTCCTGCCTATCATCCTGCCGCTGATGCTGCTGCTCGCGCTGCGCTTTACCACCCGTGGCCTCTACAGCAGCTCCGCACGCCTCGGCGCTTTTGATCAGATCGGCACGATTGTGAGCAGCACGCTCACAGGGATCGCCCTGCTGATCGTCTTTGTCTTCCTCTACAAGCCATTCTACTACTCGCGCCTGATCTTTGTCTTCGCCGGTGTCGCGATCGTGGTTCTGCTCAGCACCTGGCGGCTGCTTGCGTCCGGCTTTCGCCACTGGCAGTGGTCGCGCGGGATCGGGCGCGAGCGCGTGCTGGTAGTGGGCGGCACCGGCCTCGGCCAGGAGGTGATGAGCGGGATCGCCGCGTCGCCCGGCCTCGGCTACAGCCTTGTGGGCTACATCGATGATCGAGCGATGATGGAGAATAGCCCCGCCACGCGCGTCTTTCGCCACCTTGGCAGCCTAGACGAGTTTGCGCAGGCGCTGGCGCAGAGCGGCGCCGAGCAGGTGATCCTCGCGCTGCCGTTCTGGGAGCAGGGCCGTCTGCCCGAGCTGGTGAGCATCTGCCAGCAGTTCGGCGTGGGCTATCAGGTGGCCCCCGACTTCTACCAGCTGAGCTT
>JAYUYB010000278.1:0-4589 GCA_043752655.1 Chloroflexota bacterium | reverse complement strand
CCCCTACCTGCCGCGCTAGCACTAGTACAGCTGCCAGAAAAACACACTAGGCAAGAGCTGGCTCACACGTTATAATCGTACACGATCAGATTAATCTGATGCGTGCTATGAGGCGTTGGAGCGCAAGCACGTGGGGAAAGGGCACAGCAATGGGCGAGCCTGACTTCGAGCAGGCCCGGCGCTACGCGCTTCACAGGCTGGAGAATGAGCTACAGCCTGCCCTTTGCTACCACTCGATCATTCACACCCGCGACGAGGTGGTTCTGGCTGCCGAACGCCTGGCAACGCTAGACGACCTCCGCAGCGAGCCGCTGCTGCTCCTGCGCACCGCTGCCTACTTCCACGACCTCGGCTTCATCGAGCGCCGCGACGGCCACGAGGCGGTCGGCGTGCGTATAGCCGAGCAGGCCCTGCCCGGCTTTGGCTACAGCCAGCCACAGATCGCTGCCATCGGCCAGATGATCATGGCCACCCGTCTGCCGCAGGCGCCCGCCACCCCCCTCGCCGCCATCCTCGCCGACAGCGACCTCGACATGCTCGGGCGCGACGATTTCCTGAGCTTCAACCAGCTGCTCCGCGCCGAGCTCGCCGCGTTCTCGGCGCCTGTTTCTGACGCTGAGTGGTATCGCCAGCAGCTTGGCTTTGTGCGCAGCCACCGCTACTGGACGTCCCACGCGCGCAGGCTGCGCGACCTCGGCAAGGAGCGTAATCTCCTGCTGCTCGAAGAGCTGCTCGCCACCGCTGAGAACGCCGCTACTCCAGGGTAACGTACGGGCGCCTACGAGGGGCGCCCGACCCCAAGCTAACGCAATTCTGCGAGACGCGCTTTTACTCCTCGCTGTAGAGCGGGGTGCTGAGGTAGCGCTCGCCGTTGCTCGGCACGATGAAGACGATCAGCTTGCCGGCGTTCTCCGGGCGGCGCCCCACCCGCAGCGCAACCGACGCGGCCGCTCCACTGGAGATGCCAACCATCAGGCCTTCCTCGCGGGCCAGGCGGCGCGCCATCGCGAACGACTCGTCGTTGCTGACTAGCTGGATCTCGTCGAGGATCGCGGTGTTCAGCACGTCGGGCACGAAGCCTGCGCCGATGCCCTGGATCTTATGCGGGCCGCGCTTGCCGCCCGACAGCACCGGCGAGGCCTCTGGCTCGATGGCGATCACCTTAAACTCAGGCCTGCGCGGCTTGATCACCTCGGCGATGCCTGTGAGTGTGCCGCCGGTGCCCACGCCGCCTACCAGGAAGTCGATCTTGCCGTCGGTGTCGTTCCACAGCTCCTCGGCTGTGGTGCGGCGGTGAACCTCGGGGTTGGCCGGATTCTTGAACTGCTGGGGCATCCAGCCGTTCGGCAGATCGGCCAACAGCTCCTCGGCCCGCGCGATGGCGCCCGGCATGCCCTCGGCTCCAGGCGTAAGCACCAGCTCGGCCCCGTAGCCGCGCAGCAGCTTGCGCCGCTCCACGCTCATCGTCTCAGGCATAGTCAGAATAAGCTTGTAGCCCTTGGCGGCGGCCACAAAGGCAAGGCCGATCCCAGTGTTGCCGCTGGTTGGCTCCACAATCACCGTCTCGTCGGGGCGGATCTTGCCCTCACGCTCGGCGGCCTCGATCATCGCCAGGCCGATGCGATCCTTCACCGAGCTGGCCGGGTTGAAGAACTCCAGCTTGGCCAGGATTGTGGCATGGCTGTCGTTCACTTTGTTGAGCCGAACAAGCGGCGTGTTGCCGACAAGCTCCGTGATGCTGTTGTAGATGCGGGACATTGCGCAGATCCCTTCATACTTGGTTGTTTCAGTGGGCGTTAGGGGGATTGTAGCGCCGGGATGCTGTAAAGTCAAGTTTTTAATAAGAACACTAAAGAATAGACTCTCGGCTATACTACGCCAAGAATAAAGCTGGCCAAAGGAGCGAGCGATGCGCGGTAGAGCGGTGCGGAAGACGGGGCTGGCGGGGGGGGAAGCAGGGGCCGCGCGGATTACGCGCTGCGCGGGCACGTGGCTAGAGCAGGAGCCAGACACAGCGGAGCAGGGCAGGATCGCGCGGGCTCAGGCGCTGCTGCGCGAGCAGCGGGCCGTGGCGACCGAGTTTCACCGCGACGCTGACGCGGCAAACGCCTTCTGCGTCGCGCTGTTCCGCGACGAGATCTACCGTCCGCTGCACATCTCCGACGAGTTGGTGGCGCAGCTGATCGGGCGTCTGGGTGCGCCGCCGGTGGTCGACGAGGGTGAGGAGACAGTGTTCTCCGACTATCTGCGGCAGGCGGCCACGCTTGTGGCGCAGCCGAACACGCGGCGCCTGCTGGCAGCCCAGCTGCGGCGCTACCTGCCGCGCTACGTGGAGGCGGGCCAGTGGCGCGAGGCGGTGGCGATCGACTATAGCGCCTTTCGGACGGCGCTCGGCAACGAGGTGACGCCCTTCCTCGCGCAGATCACCCTGGCGGGGTTGGCCGATTACTACGACACCCACGACGAAGACGAAGCGCAGGCTTGAAGCAATCGCGCCAGCCTGCTATAATGGCCGCGCTAGCCCCCATAGTCTAGCGGTCCAGGACGTCACCCTTTCAAGGTGAAGATCGCGGGTTCGAATCCCGCTGGGGGTACCAACACCACACGTGTGGAAAAGCAGAAAGTACTTCGCCCAAAGCAGAAAGTACTTCGCCTGGGTAGCACCGTAAGTCCACACGCGTCAGCGGGGGCGGCTCTCATCGAGAGCCGCCCCCGCTGTGTCTCCTCGGCTTCCCATTCCAGGAGGATGAAGCCAGGTTACCTATCAGCTTTCAACCGCTTCTTCACCCGTTCCAACACCCCGAGGCCCAAGCTCATCGTCGAGCGCTTCAATGGCGGGTCGCGTTGCGCTGGCGGGTCAGCTCGTGCAGCCAGCGCGCGTAGGCAGCCCGGTCGACAAAGTTGCGGCTGCCCCGCAGGCGCAGGGCTTGCTCGACATCGCCGTTCTTGTGGGCCGCACCGGACTGGTTCGTCGACGCAGTTCTCATTATCGCTCATCAACCGTCAGACTTCCGTATTACCATCGCAGTAGGCGCAATAGTAGAGGAGTATACTTTCAGCTTTGACGAAGATCAGTAAATATTGGCACCCACCTGGAGCATCTTGGGCAGGTCGGGGCGCTCGATGGTGGCCGCCAGCACCCAGGTGGGCGCGCCGACCGCCCGCTTGTAGAGGCGAAAGCTGCTGCCGAGCCGGCAGATGCGCAGCTCCGCGTCGCCGGATGCGTCCGGCACCGCCTCGTAACTCGTGGCTCCCTCAACCGTCGTCTTGGTCTCCACCCCGATTCCGCTGGGCGTATTGCCGACCACAATGTGGACATAATTCTCGCGGCCGCCTTGGTCAGCGCCAGCGGGGTTGCGGGCGATCAGCCCGCCGAGGCTGACTGGTGAGGCGACCGTCTGGCTCGGGTCGCTTGCCTTGCGGGCGCGAACCGTGGCGGTGAGCCGGAAGTCGCCGCTGGCCTCCTGGTAGACCAGCCCGCCTTGCCCGTTGCCGGCCCAACGCGCCACGGTGTTCAGCGTCATCTGAATAGCGCTACCGTCCACGGCCACATCGAACACCTCTGGCCGGAACACCGTCCAGGTTTGCCCAGCGTAGGCCAGCGGCCGCGCTGGCGCCGGTGGCGCCTGGGGTGCCAGGAACCAGTAGGCCCCGGCGCCGAGCAGCGCGAGGAGCGTCACGGCGCCGACGATGAGAATCCGTCTTCGACTCATGGGTATCACCCCTTTCGATGCGATATGTGCCACGCTCGTAATCAGTAAGCGATCGCCAGGGCCTGCCGACGGTAGGTGTCGCCGTCGAGCGTGTCGAGGATAAAGTCCGCCAGGTCGGCCCGGCCGATCTGCCAGCCTTTCGGCAGGCTGTAGGCGGGCGCCACCCGATAGACCCCGGTGGGCGGGGTGTCGCGCAGGGCCGGCGGGCGGACGATAGTCCAGTCGGTGTTGCTGGCCATCAGCAGGTCCTCCATCCGGCGCATATCGTCGAAGATCCGCCCCAGGAGCAGGGGCGCCACCACATACTCGAAGAAAATCGGGTTGTTCAGGTTCTTCCCTGGGTGTGTGCCGCCAGCCGAGACGCAGACGATTCGGCGCACGCTGTGCTGGGCCATCATGGCGAGTATGTTCGCTGTGCCGCGCGAGTAGAGGCTTACCGGCGCGCGCCCCACGGGGGCGCCGAGGGCGGAGAGCACCGCGTCGTGCCCGACGATGGCCGCCGCGATGGTTGCGGGGTCGGTGACATCGCCCCGCACCACCTGTAGCTGCGGGTGGCTGAGGCTCATGCGCTCGGGCGAGCGGGCGACTGCGGTAACGCTGTGCCCCCGCGCGAGGGCCTGCTCTACCAGGCACCGCCCAGTCGGGCCAGTGGCCCCGAAGATACTAAGTCGCATAGACTTCTCTGCTCTGTCTAGGCCCATAAGGGCGCGGTGTGTATTATGCCGTAGCCGCCGTCATGCGCTGGCTGAGCGCCCATAGGCGCTGGGCGGCAGCGTCGTCCTGGGCCGCCGGCGCGGCTGGGATGGGGCGAGACTGGTAGAAGTACTGGCCGCTGATCTGGCCGACCTCAGGGGCACATGCCAGGTAGATGATCGT
>JAYUYB010000277.1:0-1719 GCA_043752655.1 Chloroflexota bacterium | reverse complement strand
GCTGATCGGCGGGGAGTTGGCCGGGCGCACGTACGGCGGGCTAGAGGGCGGAGTAGGCAATGATGGCAGCTGGGGAAGGGCCGGGGCCTTAATTGTCGCACCCATCGCGGGCATGCCGGCCATGGGGGTCGCAGGCCGCTGGGGCTCTGCGCTGCCGATGCCGGCGGCTGAGCGCAGGGCGCGCACCATGTCGGCGGCGCTGGCAAAGCGCGCCTCGGGCTTGCGGGCCAGCGAGCGCATCACTACGTCCTCTACGGGCACCGGCAGGTCGCCGCGCAGGTCGCGGGGCGGGGTGGGGGCCTGAAGCAGCCGTGCGGCCAGCATGCCCATCGGGGTGTCGGCCTGGAAGGGAAACGCGCCGGTGAGCAGCTCGTAGAGCACTACGCCAAGGGCGTAGATGTCGGTGGCGGGGCCTACTGTGGGCAGGCCCTGGGCCTGCTCGGGCGACATATACTCCGGCGTGCCCATCACGGTGCCGGCCATAGTAAGGCCGCCCGTCTCGTTGCCCGTCCCGCGCGCAAGCCCGAAGTCCGTAAGGTAGACCCAGCCCTCGCCAGTGACCATCATGTTGGAGGGCTTGATGTCGCGGTGGATCACGCCCTGGCGATGCGCGTGATCCAGGGCGTCGCCCACCTGGGCCAGCAGCGTGGCGGCGCGCGCCACGCTGAGGGCGCCCTCATCTTGGAGCAGATCCTTGAGCGTGCGGCCCTCGATGAACTTCATGGCGATGAAGTGCAGGCCATTGGCCTCGCCCACCTCGTAGATCGGCATGATGTGCGGGTGCTCAAGGCGAGCCGCGCTGCGGGCCTCCTGGCGGAAGCGCGCCACGTAGGCGGTGTCGTAGGTGAGGGCGGGCGGCAGGATCTTGAGGGCGACAATCCGGTCCAGGTCGGTCTGACGCGCTTTGTAGACCACGGCCATACCGCCGCGGCCCAGCTCCGAGAGGATCTCGAAGCGGCTCAGGGTGGTTCCGATCAGGTTGAGCTCGCTCATTGGCGTAACAATCTTTGGTGTTGAAGGCTACGAGGTACAGCTGGCCGAATCAGGTTCCAGTGCGCGTATGGTACCGCATTGCCGCTACCTGCGCCCTCCATCAAAGGGCCACTCTTGATACGAACGTAGGGCGGAGGAAGTTCCGAGGACACAGCGAGGTGGGCAGCAGAAAGCCCGCCGCATGGCTGCGACGGGCTCGCGGGAAGGGTTCCCCGCTCCCCTACCAGGGGAGCGGGGCGATCAAAGCGCGCTACGGGTTGACGCTGATGATGGTGGGCGCGGGCAGGCCGCTGATGCCGCTGTAGGCCACGCTGCCGAGGTACCGCGTACCGCCGTTGAGGCCACTGAACGTGAGGCCGATCGTGCCGGTGGTGCCCGTGGTGGCAGAAGCTGGGGCGTTCACCGTCATGTTGCCGGCGGCGGTGGCGGGGATGGCCCAGCTATGCAGCTTGAAGGGCGACGAGCCAGCGGGCAGGCCCCAGCCGTGGACATACACGGTGTACGTGCCGGCGGCCGGGTTGACGAGGCTGACCTCCTCGGCCGAGGTGCCGCTGCCGCTGGTTCCGACCTGGGAGTTGGCGGGACCGAAGACATACAGGTCAATGTCGGCGCCGGGGGCCACGTCGGCGTCGAACAGAGCGAAGCGGGCGTAGGTCGTGCCGGCAGGGATCGTCACCTGGACGGCGACTGTGCCGGTGGGATCAGCCGCAACAAAGGTCTGGTCAG
>JAYUYB010000276.1:0-4595 GCA_043752655.1 Chloroflexota bacterium | reverse complement strand
CGCCCTGGCCCACGCTCTCCATCAGCGCCATGCTAGAGATAAATGTCACCGAGGAGACCGAGCCGTAGAGGGCGGCGATGCCGGCCGCGTTGGATACGTCGAAGCGCCCGACCCGACGCAGGATCAGGTAGCACCAGGTTGGGGTGGCCACGGCCAGGAAGATCGCCGCTGTGGCGGGCGCCCAGAACTCGGCCAGCGAGGTGCCGGCCAGCTCGATCCCGCCATTAATGCCGATCGCGAACAGCAGGTAGAGCGAGATAAACTTGTAGATCGGCTCTGGGAACTCGAGGTCGCTCTTTACGAGCGTCGCGATCATGCCCAGGATGAAGGCCAGCACCAGGGGCGACAGCAGGTTGTTGCGCAGAGTATCGAAGGCTTCCATAAGCTTGAATCCTCAGGTAGCGTGTGCTGCGAGCGTAGCTCAGGCGATGATCTGAACCATGCCGCTGTCGAGGTCGTAGCGCCCGCCTACGATCTTCAGGCTGCCGCTCGCGACGGCCTCCGCGAGGATGGGACCGGTGTTCTTCAGGTTCTCGACTACGATCTGCACATTCGCATTGACCGCATTCTCCACCGGGTCGCCCTCCATTCCCTGGGTGCGCTCCACGGCTGGTCGGATGGCATGGATGAGCCCGGCGATATGACCGATGGCAGTCCCACCCTGCACCGCAGCGGCAACGGCGCCGCAACGCTCGTGGCCAAGCACCATGATCACCGAGACGCCAAGCACGGCCACGGCGAACTCCAGGCTGCCTAGCGCTACGTCGTCGGCGAAGTTGCCAGCACCGCGCACCACGAACAGATCGCCCAACCCTCGGTCGAAGACGATCTCGGGCGGCACGCGCGAGTCGGCGCAGCCCAGGATGGCTGCAAATGGCTTCTGGCCAGCAGCGACCTCTGTAAGGCGGTTCAAGCTCTGGTTGGGGTGGGAGAGCTTCTGCTCGACGTAGCGCGTGTTGCCTTCGATCAGGGCCTGGAGGGCGAGCTCGCTGCTGCGCGGGTCTGCAATCGGGGGCGGGGCGGCGGTTGGGCCGACGGCAGGGGCGCTAGGGGCGGCGATGGCAGGGGCGACGGTCGGCTTGCTCGTGTTTAGCTCGGGGCTGTCGGCGCCTGAGCGAGGCATGACACAGCCCGTGATGGCAGCCAGGCTTATACCACTGGCACCGGCGAACCCCAGGAAGCGACGACGATTGACGCGATCCATGCTTCAAGCTCCTTCTGCGTACTACGACTCCGTAGTGATCATTATATCACGAAAAAAATGTCGTGTATAGCGCAGGGGGAGCTACGAGCGGTGTGCCGAGCTGCCTAGCCGAGCACGTCGATCAGCTCGCGCACCGAGCGACCCTGCTGGGCAGGGTGGCGCATTGGCGTCTCGCCATGGATCTCGTAGCGGTTCTGGCGGCCCTCGCGGCTATGGCTCACATACCCAGCGTCGTGGAGGTCGCGCAGAATCCGCTGCACGGCGCGCTCGGTGATGCCGACGTGCCTGGCGATCTCGCGCGCTGTGGCGCTCTGGTTGCGGGCGATGTTCAGCAGCACCTGGGCGTGGTTGGTGAGAAACGTCCAGTTCGCATTGACTTTATCGCTGGGGCCTTGTTCCATGAGTATTGTTCGCTGAGGGCGCCAGGATCGGCTCGCCCTACGCCTCCTCTAAGGCGCCGGGGAGCAGCAGATCGCCCCAGCGCAGATCGTGTGCAAGGCGCCAGTTTGCGCCGTCGCCTCGGGTTACCAGCGCGCGCCTCAGGCCGCTGTCGGCGCACAGCGCAAGCTCGATGCGGCCCGCGCGCGTGACTGGCTGGCGCAGCACGCGCGCCGCAATCGTCTCGCCCGCCTGCCGGGCTACAGCCACATAGCTATACTTCTCGTCCTCGTAGCCAAGGCTGCCGCCTTTGGCCGCCCGCTGCGCCCGCGTGCGGCTGATGCGCTGCGCGAAGTGGCACCAGTCGTCGGCGGGCAGGGGGCAGGCAGCCTGATGGGGACAGGGCGCCACAATGCTTGCGCCGGCGGCCCGCAGCTGCTCGCGCGCCGCCCTGATCACGGCCCAGCCGCGCGGCGTGCCTGGCTCCACCAGCACGAGCGCGCCATCCGCCCGCGCCCACAGCTGCGCCACCAGGGCCTCACGCGCGCCCGCCACCAGCTCGCCAAGCACATACGCCACCGTCACCAGGTCGTGCTGCGGCGCCTCCCAGCGGCCCGCCAGATCGGCGCTGCGCCAGGTGGCAGTGCGCAGGGCCGCGCTGTGGGAACCCTCGGCGAGCCGGCGGCCCATGGTGAGCATGGCCTGGTCGCCCTCGATCAGCGTGGCCGCTTCCAGGCTGGGCCAGGTCTCGGCGGCGGCCCAGAGCGCCGCGCCCGTGCCGGCGCCTGCGTCGAGCAGCGATGCGGGTGCGAAGCCAGGCAGCAGGGCCGCGAGCGCCGCGAGCGCCGCAGCTGTCGCGGCGTACGTTGCCGGCATGCGTGTGGCGGTGTAGGCCGTGACGGCGCCCCGATCCAGTGGTCCGTCGGGGCGGCCATGCTCGCGGTAGCGCGCAGAGAGCGCGGCGACCGCACGGGCAAGCTCGGCCGCGTCGCCGCGCAGCTCGCGCTCAATCGCTATGCGTAATTCGTTGGGTAGATCCATAAGCGCCTCTGCTGTTGCCGATAGCCGATAGCCCACACCGTCCACCGTCCACCGTCCACCGTCCACCGTCCACCGTCCACCGTCCACCGTCCACCGTCCACCGTCCACCGTCCCAACCCCCAAGCTCTCATCCAGCTCTTAGCCCCTGTTAAATCTATCCTTAGGCAGCGAGCGCATACTGTACGCAGGAACGCCGGGGCCGTCGTGGCTCCCTCTCAGTATAGATCCAGGTGACACGCTATGGAGCGCCCGAACAAAACGAACCCACTGCTACTTATCGCCATCTTGCTTTTTGGCCTCTTTATCGGTGTCGGCGGCGGCGCCGTGGCCGGAGGTGCGGCTGCCTTCTACATCACTGGCCGCCAGGCCGCCGTTGCGCCCGTGGTGTCCAAGCCCGTGCTCGCCCAGAGCACTGCGACCCAGCCCGCCCAGCCCGCCGCCTCGGCTGCTGGCGCCGCCACTGTAGACGCCTCCGACACCGCCGTCGAGGCCGTGCAGCTTGTAGGCCCCGCCGTAGTGACGGTGCTCAACCGCGGCCAGCAGGGCATGGGCAGCGGCAGCGGCGTGATCTTCAGCCAGGACGGCTACATCCTTACCAATAACCATGTGGTCGAGGGCGCCAGCGCGCTCGCGGTGGTCTTTGCCGACAGCAGCCGCCGCGAGGCCAAGCTGATTGGCACCGACCCGCTCAACGATGTCGCCGTGATCAAGGTTGAGGGCAGCGTGCCCGCCGTGGCCATGCTCGGCGACTCGGCTGCGCTCCAGCCCGGCGAGACGGTGCTGGCGATCGGCAGCCCGCTCGGCAACTTCCGCAACACCGTCACCGCAGGCGTGGTGAGCGCCCTGAATCGCTCGGTTGGCTCGATGGAGGGCCTGATCCAGACCGACGCCGCGATCAACAGCGGCAACAGCGGCGGCCCCCTGATCAACTTGGCCGGCGAGGTTGTGGGCATCAACACGCTCGTGGTGCGCGGCGACAGCAACGACTACAGCTCGAGCGCTGCACCCGTGGAGGGCCTCGGCTTCTCGGTGCCGAGCAGCATCTTTCGCAGCGTGGCCGACCAGCTGATCGCCAGCGGCGAGGTGCGCTACCCCTTCCTCGGCGTGAGCTATCTGGCCATCGACGGCGATATCGCCGCCGAGCTGAACCTCCCGGTGCAGAACGGCGCCCTGATCCAGCCCAACGCCAGCGGCGCCCCCGCCATCACCCCCGGCAGCGCCGCCGACAAGGCTGGCATTAGCAACGGCGATATCATCGTCGCCATCGACGACGCCCGCCTCGACTACAACACCTCGCTGCGCCAGCTGCTGCTGCGCTACCAGCCCGGCGATACCGTTCAGGTTACCGTGCTGCGCGATGGCGAGGAGCGGACGCTCGAAGTTACGCTCGGCGAGCGCCCCGCAAACCCGTAGACCACAACGTGCTACGCAAAGCCGCCCTGATCAGATACGCTGATCGGGGCGGCTTTGTGTGTTTTGGCGCTGCGCGTAGTTCTGCTGCCGTCTGCTATGAGCACAGACAACCGTGGCTCGTGATTGCAGCCGTGTGTGCCGTGCGGTATACTACGCACAGTGCCATTGAGCGTTGTATCCTGGGAGGCATGGAGCCATGACTGTACAACCGGCTATTCAATATATTGTGGATGAGCAGGGTGCCCCAGTGAGTGTCATTGTGCCGATTGCGCTCTGGCAAGAGATCGCGGCGGAGCGGGAAACGGCGTACTTACTGAAGAGCGACACTATGCGTCAACGGCTGTTGGAAGCCAAAGAACGGCAGGGTGGGCTATCTCTTGAGGACGCGCGTGCGCAACTTGATATTTGATCCAGCAGGCTTTGAAGACTTAGCCTGGTGGGTCGCGAACGACCGAAAGAAGGCGCTCCGTATCATTCGGTTAATTCAAGAAACTCAAGCAGACCCATTTGGCGGTATTGGTAAACCTGAACCCCTCAAGCACGAATTGGCGGGGTGCTG
>JAYUYB010000275.1:0-4601 GCA_043752655.1 Chloroflexota bacterium | reverse complement strand
CATCGGACGCGTTGGTGCGAATGCCGGGGCCGTCGGATGAACCTGCGGACCCGCCTGTTGTCCGCGCGCTTCGCTTCGCGCGGGAGTGGACGGTGGATGAGGACCTGCATTACCGATCGTCCGACGAAGAGACGGAAGCGTTTAGCCGCATTCGCGAGCGGCTCATCGGTGGCTGGGGTGGCGCGCATCACAGGTTGCTGGGGCCTCCTCAGTCGATCCAGAACGCGAGGCTCGGGCACGGGGCGGAACTGACACTTCGCCAACTCGGATACGACGAAGGGCTGTCGGAGGCGGATGCCGAGGAGGCGAACCGCGTTTGGCGTTCGCTTCTGCAGTTGGACGGAGACGACGAGCTGCGCTGGGGTTGGGGCGACGCCGGGCGGTTCCATCACGTGCTTCCCGATGACGATCTGAAGGCCCATCGTTTCGACCGCGTGATGGTCGAACTGCAATGTCATTGACGGCCACACGGCCTGCGACATAACCCGCCAATGCAGTGGACCGAGCCGGCGGGTAAGCTTCTTGTGGTTCGAGAGTCGGCGCGGTGCCGGCTCGGCCACTGATCGACATTCCGTTACGCTGACGACAGGCATAGAACATGCTCCGTAGCAAAGGCTGGCTGCCGCCTATCATAGCTGAGCGTGGACGCCGCCGCCCCACACCCCGCTCTCCGCTGCGCAAATGAGCGCCTATCCTTCGCTAATACCCATCTGGCAGCGGCCCCGCGAGCGACCAGCCGCCGTCGACTACCAGGGTCTGCCCTGTGAGCTGGCCAGCCTCAGGCGAGACCAGGAAGCGCACTGCGGCGGCGATATCGGCGCCCTGGCTGGGGCGCCCCGTGGGTGTGACCGCGCCCCAGTCCTCGGCGTAGTGCGGCGTCTCGGTGAGCGTGCGCTCGGTGACGGTGGCGCCGGGGGCGACCGCGTTCACCGTGATGCGGTGCGGCCCAAGCTCGAGCGCCAGCGCCCGGGCCATCGCTATGATCCCCGCCTTCGTAACGCCGTACGCACCAAGGCCCTTCACCACCCGTAGGCCAGTCACCGACGCGGTCAGCACGATCCGCCCCGCGAGCCCCTGGGCGATCATCGCCCGCGCAGCGGCCTGGGCCGTGAAGTAGGTCCCACGCAGGTTCACCGCCATCAGGTGGTCGAAGCGCTCCGGCTCGGCGTCAAGAAAGGCCTCGAACCAGGTAATTCCGGCGTTGGCGACGCAGATGTGGGGGACACCCAGCTCGGCGCCTACCCGCGCGACGATGGCTCGCAGCGCGGCGACATCGGCGATGTCGCCCGGATAGGCGGCGACCTGAGCGTGCCCCAGCTGGGCGTGGATTCGGGCGACCGCAGCCGCAGCCAGCGCGGGATCGATGTCGTTCAGGGCCACGCGTGCGCCCGCACCCGCCAGCGCCTCGGCGACCGCGTAGCCGATGCCGGCGCCCGCCCCAGTGACGAAGGCCACTTGCCCGGCCAATCCTATGGTCATGTTGTTAGACCTTCTCAGCGGCGGCGCCCGCAGGCGCGGCGCTCCCCAGCACGGTCGCGCCTGCCTGAAGCAGGGCGATAATGCGATCCACGTCGTAGATGCAGCCGCGCCATGCCCCGCCGCTGGCCGCCGTCAGGGCCGCCCAGAGGCGCGTATCGTCGGGGAGCCCAGGGTCGGCTGCCAGCTCCGGGTGGGGCGCGCGGGCGTCCAGCAGCGCCTGGGCGACGTCTGGCGCCAGCTCCAAGCCCTCGGGGCCAAGGAAGGCGACGCTGCCCGTCAGGTTCAGCCGGTCGATGACGATCTCCACCAGATCGCCGTCGCGCAGGCGGCCGATCGGCCCGCCCGCCAGGGCCTCGGGGCCGATGTGGCCGATGCAGGCGCCCGTGGAGACGCCAGAGAAGCGCGCGTCGGTGAGCAGCGGGCAGTGCTTGCCCCAGGGCAGCATCTTGAGCGCGATTGTCACCTGGGCCGTCTCTTCCATGCCCGTGCCTAGCGGGCCGACCCCAGCCAGCACGAGCACCTCGCCGGGCTGCACCGCGCGCGCGCTCTGCCCCTTGATGGCACGCATGGCCACCTTTTCGCTGGTGAAGACCCGCGCTGGCCCACGGTGGCGGTAGACTTGGTCCGGCCCGACGAGGGCGGGGTCGATCGCGGTGGCCTTGACCACCGAACCCTCGGGGGCGAGGTTGCCGACCGGGAAGACCGTCGTTGAGGTGAGGCCGGCGGCGCGGGCCGCGTCGGGGCCCATAATCACATGGTCGGGATCGATCTGGCCTGCCGCACTCAGACGCGCCCGCACGATCCGGCGGCGCCCACTCTGCGCCCACCAGTCCAGGTTCTCGCCCAGCGTCTGCCCGCTCACAGTAAGGGCGTCGAGCTTGAGCAGGCCCATGTCGCGCAGGTGCAGCATCACCTCGGGCACGCCGCCCGCCATAAAGACCTGCACCGTGGGGTGGTTGCGCGGGCCGTTCGGCAGGGCGTCCACCAGACGCGGGGTGGCCCGGTTCACCCGCTGCCAGTCGGCGACGCTGGGCAGCGGCAGGCCGGCGGCGTAGGCGATGGCAGGGATGTGGAGCAGGAGATTCGTCGAGCCGCCGACGGCAGCGTGGACAATCATCGCGTTCTCGATGGCGTCGGCTGTAAGGATGCGGGCGAGCGGGATGCGCTTGGCCTCCAGGTGCAGCAGGGCCAGGGCCGAGCGGCGGGCCATGTCGAGCCAGACCGGCTCGCCTGAGGGAGCCAGGGCTGAATGTGGCAGCGAGAGGCCGAGTGCCTCGCCGACCACTTGGGCGGTGGCGGCGGTGCCAAGAAACTGGCAGCCGCCGCCGGCAGAGCCGCAGACGCGGCAGCCCATGCTGGCCGCGTAGTCCAGGCTGATCAGGTCGTTGGCGTAGCGCACGCCGATGGTCTGGATGCTGCCGGCATCCTCGGCGCCGAGCACAGGCAGCGTCACGCCGCCGGGCACCGCGATGGCGGGCTGGTCGCCGCAGCCAGCCAGGGCCACCAGGATGGCCGGCAGGCCCTTGTCGCAGGTGCCGATGCCCATCACGCCGCGACGGGTGGGCAGCGAGCGGATGAGCCGGCGCATCACCGTGGCGGCGTCGTTGCGGTAGGGCAGGCTGTCGAACATACCGCTGGTGCCCTGGGTGCGCCCGTCGCAGGGGTCCGAGCAGGTGACGGAGAACGGCATGCCGCCCTCGGCGCGCAGGGTCGCGGCGGCCTCGCGCACCAGCAGGCCTAGCTCCCAGTGGCCCGTGTGCAGGCCGAGGGCAACCGGGGAGCCGTCCTCGGCGCGGACGCCGCCGTGGGTGCTGACGATCAGGAACTGCTTGCGGTTCACCTCGTCGGGGTCCCAGCCCATCGCAACGTTCTGGGTGAGGCCGAAGAGGTTGCCGCTGGGCTCGTCGCGCAGCTGCGCGGGACTCAGGGGCAGCCGACCGTCACGGTCGGGGCCGAACAACTGCGTCTGCGCGGCCGCGTCCTCGCTGCCGAGGATCGCCTCTAGGCTGGGGGGGGGCATGCGTTGGCTCCAGTCGATCTGTGCAAGGGTGGTGAACTGGTCGTATCTTGTAGCACCAGGCTGGCAGCTTGTCAACGTATGGCGACACGTTCTAGGGCTACGTCATGGTCGGCCGGCGGGCGCGTGCACGCGCGCCGGGGTGGCGCGGTGCGCCGGGCGCCCGCCTGCGCGGGCGAGTCCGGGCACGTCGGCGCAGGCCGACGCAGTTTCAACCGCCGGGTTCTGGCAACAGCGCCGACTATGACGTAGCCCTAGACATGCCCAGCATCTCGAACAAAAATCCGTACACATCTGCAAGCTCCTCGATCTGCTTCGAGGTTGGCTTGCCCATACCGTGGCCCGCGTTCACCTCCACGCGCAGGTAGCTGCTATTGTGGCCCTGCGGGTCGGCGTGCTGGAGCGTGGCGGCGAACTTGTAGGCGTGGGCCGGCACCACGCGGTCGTCGGTGTCGGCGGTGGTGATCAGCACTGGCGGGTAGGCCGCGCCATCGCGCACGTTGTGCAGCGGCGAGTAGGCGTACATAAAGCGAAACTGCTCCGCGTCGGCCTCGGCGTTGCCGTACTCGCCCACCCAGTAGCGCCCCACGGTAAAGCGGTGGTAGCGCAGCATGTCGATCACGGGCACGGCGCAGTGGACCGCGCCGAACAGCTCGGGGCGCTGGAGCATGCAGGCCGCCACGAGCAGCCCGCCGTTGCTGCCGCCCGCGATCGCCAGCCGCCCTGGCCGCGTGTAGCCGCTGGTGGTGAGCCACTCGGCCGCCGCGATAAAGTCGTCGAACACGCGCTGCTTCTGCCCCAGCATGCCCGCCTGATGCCACTGCTCGCCGTACTCGCTGCCGCCGCGCAGGTTCGCCACCGCAAACACGCCGCCCCGCTCCAGCCAGTGCAGCCGCGAGACCCAGAACTGCGGCGTGAGGCTGATGTTGAAGCCGCCGTAGCCGTAGAGCAGCGTCGGCTGATCGCCGTTCAGCGCCAGCCCCTTGCGGTGGACGAGAAACATCGGCACCTGCGCCCCATCGTTGGCCGGGTAGAAGATCTGCTTCACCTCGTAGTCGTCCGCCGGGAAGCTTAGCGTGGGGGCACGCAGCGTGTGCAGCGTGGC
>JAYUYB010000274.1:0-4604 GCA_043752655.1 Chloroflexota bacterium | reverse complement strand
GCAAGCTGCCCAGCCCGCTGCACTGGTTCATGTTCCAGAACCTCACCACCTGGGTCTCCGGCATCGCCCTGCTTGTCCTGGTCTACTACATGGGCGGCGCCGCCTACATGATCGACCCGAGCGTGGCGGCGATCAGCCCCGCAACAGCGATCGGCATCGGTGTTGCCACCCTGGTGGGCGGATGGCTCGTGTACGACTTGCTCTGGCGCTCGCCGCTTGGCAAGCGCGTACCGCTCGCCTTCGCCGCCTCTATGCTGCTGCTGGTAGGCCTGAGCTACGGCCTCTCGCAGCTGCTCAGCGGGCGGGCCGCCTACATCCACATCGGCGCCATGCTCGGCACCCTGATGACAGGCAACGTCTGGTTTTACGTGGTGCCATCGCAGCGCGGCCTGGTGGCCGCCACGCAGGCGGGGCTGCCGCAGAACCCAGCGCTCTCCGCCAGGGCCAAGTCGCGCTCGATCCACAACAACTACATGACCTTCCCGGTGCTCTTTGTGATGATCAGCAACCACTACCCGAGCGCCTACGGCAGCCCGCTCGGCTGGCTGATCCTGAGCGTGCTGATGCTGGCGAGCGCCTTTGTGCGCCACGGCATGAACACGCGCTTTACCTGGAAGCAGTGGCTGCCGTGGACGCTTGGCTCCGGCGTGGCGGGCCTCGCCCTGGCAGGCCTGCTGATCGCGCGCCCCTGGCAGCCCGCGCCCGTGGCCGCCGCCCGCGTGCCCTTCAGCGAGGTGCAGGCGATTATGGAGCGGCGCTGTGTCGCCTGCCACGCCGCGCAGCCCACAGATCCGCTCTTCTCGGCGCCACCAGGCGGCGTGATGCTCACCACGCCCGAGCAGATCAAGGCCCACGCCGACAAGATCTTCGTGCAGGTAGTCCAGTCAAAGGCAATGCCGCTAGCGAATCGCACCGGCATGACGGACGCGGAGCGCGCGCAGATCGCCGCCTGGCTGGCGGCAGGGGCGCGGATCGATGAATAATAATCAAGCGAAGAGTAACAACTGGAGGGTATGATCCTCCGGTACACGCTTATGCTTTACACTCCTCACCATAGGTGGTTGCTATGCCCTTGGCGCTTCTACTGACAAATGCGCTCATCGCCCTCTGCTACTACGCCATCGCCAGCCTGGTGGGCGTCCAGCTTTTCCGCGCGCGCGGCCGCGGGCTCAACCCGCTCGGCATGGCCACGGCGGGGATCTTCCTCACCTGCGCACTCGGCCACTCGGTGCATGTGTTCGCGTTCTTCACCGCGATGCTCACACTTGCCGGGGCTGCCACGACGACCGAGGGCGCTGCCTCGCTTGTGCGCTGGCTCTGCGGCCTCGACCCGCAGCCCATCGCTTTGGCCCAGGCGGCGCAGGCAACACGTGTGCTCCCGCCGATGCCGATGCTGGCCCAACTTATGGCCGATGCCATAACCGTGGTGCCCGCCGTGAGCTTTCTCGCCCTGCGCCGCAGATACGGGCTGTTTGTGGACGGCGAGTCCGTGATCCTTGACTACGAGCGCTCGATCGCCGTGGAGCGCGCGCGTTTGGCGGAGCGCACCGCCGCCCTCGCCAGCATGGAGGAGCGTGCCCGCGAGCTGGCAGAGGCACGGGCCCAGGCCGAGCAGGCGCATCAAGCCGCGCTCCAGTCGGCCGACGCCTTGCGCGTAAGCGAGACGTTTCTGCGCACGGTGATCGAGACGGCCCCCATTGGCATCGCCACCCTTGGTGCGCAGGGCGTATTTCAGACAGTGAACCCCGCGCTTTGCACTATGCTCGGCAGCGAGGCCGCGCAGCTCCAGCGACGCACGTTCCACTCCATCGTGGAGCCCGCAGACCACACTTTGCTTGATTCCTGGGAGTCGCAGATCATGGCGGATCCCGCAGGGGTGCTGCGCACCGAGCTGCGCCTCGTGCGCGCCGAGGAGCGCTCGCTCTGGGTGGCCCTTACCATAACCACGATCCAGGATGGCTCCGGTCGCCCCACCGCCGGCCTGGTGCTGCTGGAGGATGTGACCGAGCGGCGGGCGGTGGAGGAGGAGCGCCTGCGCATGGAGCGTGGTATGCTGGAGGCGCAACGACTGGAGAGCCTCGGCGTGCTGGCCGGCGGTATCGCGCACGACTTCAATAACATCCTCACCAGCATCCTCGGCTACACCGAGCTCGCCGCCCTCGATCTGCCGCCCAACCACCCTGCCCAACTGAGTCTGACCCAGGTGCAAGTGGGCGCCCAGCGCGCCGCCGAGCTCGTCCACCAGATGCTCGCCTACGCCGGCAAAGGGCGCTTCAGCATCACCACGGTGCAGCTGAGCGAGCTGGTACACGAGATGAGCGACCTGCTTCAGGTGTCGCTCGGCAAGCACGCGCAGCTTCAGAGCCGGCTCGACCCAACACTGGCGCCGGTGGCAGCCGATGTGGCCCAGCTGCGCCAGGTGGTGCTCAATCTGCTTACCAACGGGGCCGAGGCGATTGGGCCAGAGGGCGGCACCGTCCTGATCAGCACGGCGATGGAGCAGCTGGGGCGAGCGGAGCTAGACGCGCTTGTCTTTGGCGCGGAGCTAGAGCCTGGCTCCTACGTGGCCCTCGCCGTGGCCGACAACGGCATCGGTATGGACGAGGAGGTGCAGCAGCACATGTTCGACCCCTTCTTCAGCACGAAGTTTACGGGGCGTGGCCTCGGCCTCTCCGCCGTGCAAGGCATCGTCCGCGCGCATCACGGCGCCCTGCTGGTGCAGAGCGCGCCGGGCGAGGGCACAAGCTTCCAGATCTGGCTGCCTGTCACCGCAGCTCTGTCGCCACAGCCGCCAAGGCTTGCGCTGCAGCCCGTGGGCGGCGGCACGCTCCTGGTGATCGACGACGAGGAGTCTGTGCGCAGGGTGCTCGCGCGGATGCTCACAGCCTTGGGGTACACTGTGGTGCTGGCAAGCGACGGGGGCGAGGGGCTCGCCCTGCTGCGCGCCGGCATCCCTGAGCTGCGGGGCGTCTTCATCGACCTGACTATGCCGGGCCTGAGCGGGATTGAGGTGGCGGAGCGGCTGGCGGTGCAGTCGCCCCACACGCCGATCACGCTGATGAGCGGCTACAGCGCTGCCGAGCTTGCCACGCGCAGCCTGCCCGCCCGCGTGGTCAGCCTCTTGCAGAAGCCCTACACGCTGGAACAGGTGCGCGCCGCCCTTGCGACCTTCGACGCAACATAGACTACGAAACGGTAATCCAATGCTTGATCTAGGTGGCAACGAGGCGCTACGCGCCGCCGTGGCCGAGGTGCTGATCATCGACGACCTGGAGCGGCCCACGCTGCGCGGCCAGGGCGAGGCACTACGCTTTGTGGGCCGGCTGCGCATGGAGGCGCAGGCCGCCTACGACATGGTGGCGCCCCGCGTGCGCGCCCTGGGCATGCTCCCGCTGCTCCAGCAGGAGGGCGACAGGGTGGCCCTGCTGATAGTACCCGCGCCGCCGCCGCCCAAGCCCTCGCGCCTCTGGCTGGCCCTGCTGCTTTTCGCCCTCACGATTGCCTCGACGGTGTTTGTGGGCGGCCAGGAGCTGGATTTCGCCACGGGCGCGAGCTTCTTCAGCCTGGGGAGCGGCCTGGCCTTCAGCGCGGCGCTGCTCGCCATCCTGCTGGCGCACGAGCTGGGGCACTACATTATGGCGCGGCGCGAGGGCGTCGCCGTGAGCTACCCCTTCTTCATCCCGATGCCGATCTTCCTGCTGGGCACGATGGGCGCCTTTATCTCGATCAAGGAGCCGGTACCAAACCGGCGTGCGCTGCTCGCCATCGCGGCGGCGGGGCCGCTGGCGGGCCTGGTGGTGGCTGTGCCGGTGCTGCTGCTCGGCCTGGCGCTCTCGCCGGTACGCGACATGGCTGCGGTGCGCGCTGTTCTGCCCGACGTTGGCTTCTTCACCGAGGGCAACTCGCTGCTCTACGCCGGCATGAAGATCCTGACCTTCGGGCGCTTCCTGCCAAGCGGCGGCGAGGATGTCTACATGCACCCGGTGGCCCTGGCCGGATGGGCGGGCCTGCTCGTTACGGGCCTGAACCTGCTGCCCGCCGGGCAACTGGACGGCGGCCACATCTTCTTTACACTCTTCGGACCACGCGCCGCGACGATCATGAGCATGGTGGTGGCGGTGGCCCTGCTGGGGCTCGGCTTCCTCTGGAACGGCTGGTTCCTGTGGGCCGTGCTCGTGGCCGTGCTTGGGCAGCAGCGCAGCCCCCTGCTGAACGAGGTGAGCCCGCTGCGCGGCTCATGGCGCCTGCTCGCCGTGCTGGGCCTGGTGGTCTTTGCGCTCGTCTTCACGCCGATTCCGATCAGCGAGGTCGTGGTACCATAGGGCCAACATCCGTGCTTGAGAAAGGAATGCAGCCATGCGGCTGGTGACGTATCGCTACAATGGGGTGGAGCAGATCGGCGCGCTGCGCGGCGACGAGGTGGTGAGCCTGCACGGCGTGGCAACCTCGATGCTGGCGCTTATCGACGGTGGCCCTGCGCTGCTCGATCAGGCCCGCCATGCCCTGGACGCAGCCGACCACAGCGTTCCGCTCGACGAGGTGGAGCTGCTGGCGCCCATCCCACGGCCCCGCAAGAATATCATCTGCCTGGGCATGAATTACGC
>JAYUYB010000273.1:0-1727 GCA_043752655.1 Chloroflexota bacterium | reverse complement strand
CGCGCACGCGCATGGCCGGATTCGCGGTGGTTCGCGGCCTTTCGTGGCTTCGTGGTCCAACGGGCTTGGGTGAGGGCCTACGCAACGGCGAGGGCCTGCTCGATGTCGGCGAGAATGTCGTCGATGCTCTCGATGCCGACCGACAGGCGCACGTACTCGTCGGTGACGCCGGTGGCCTGCTGCTGCTCGGACGAGAGCTGGCGGTGCGTCGTGCTGGCAGGGTGGACCGCAAGGCTGCGCGCGTCGCCGATGTTGACCAGGTGCGAGAACAGCTTGAGCTGCTCGATGAAGCGGGCGCCGGCGGCGCGGCCGCCCTTGATGCCGAAGCCCACCAGGCCGCTCTGGCCCTTTGGCAGATACTTCTGCGCCAGGGCGTAGCTCGGGTGGTCGGGCAGGCCAGGGTAGCGCACCCACTCTACTTTAGCATGCTCCTGGAGAAAGCGCGCGACGGCCAGAGCGTTGTCGCTGTGGCGCTGCACGCGCAGCCCGAGCGTCTCGATGCCCTGAAGGAAGAGGAACGCGTTGAAGGGACTCAGGGCGGCGCCGAGGTTGCGCAGCAGCTGCACGCGCACCTTGGTGATGTAGGCCAGCTCCTTGAAGGCGTCGACGTAGACCATGCCGTGGTAGGCTGGTGTGGGCTGGGTGAACTCGGGGAAGCGCCCGTTGGCCCAGTTAAACTTGCCGCTATCGACGATCAGGCCGCCGATGCTGGTGCCGTGGCCGCCGATGTACTTGGTGGCCGAGTGGACCACAATGTCGGCGCCCCAGTCGAACGGCCGGTTCAGGTAGGGGGTGGCCGTGGTGGCATCCACGATCACGGGCACGCCCTGCTCGTGGGCGATCGCAGCGATCCGCTCCAGGTCGATGATGTCGAGCCGGGGATTGCCGATCAGCTCCAGGAAAACCGCCTTGGTGCGCTCGTCGATGGAGCGCGGAAGCCCGCGAAGTCGCGCCCATCCACAAAGCGCGTCGTCACACCGCGCAGCGGCAGCTCCTCCTGGAAGAGCGTGTAAGTGCCGCCGTACAGGTCGCTGGAGGCGACAATGTTATCGCCGGTGGCTACGAGGGCGAGCACGCTGAAGGCGGTGGCCGCCTGGCCCGAGGCCAGCGCCAGAGCGCCGACGCCGCCCTCCAGGGCCGCGATGCGCTGCTCCAGCACGTCCTGGGTGGGGTTGCCGACGCGGGTGTAGATAAAGCCCAGCTCTTCGAGGTCGAAGAGGCGCGCGGCGTGCGCCGAGTCCTTGAACACGAACGAGGTTGAGGCGTAGATCGGCACAGCGCGGGCGCCCGTGGTCGGGTCGGGCTGCTGGCCGGCGTGCAGGGCAAGCGTGTCGAAGCCAGTGAACTGGATCTCGTCGCTGCTCATCGGGGCTGCTCCTTTCAGGGCGAGGCGCTTGGGTGAGCGTATCTTAATATACTCGCGTTTTTTTGTCAAGTATTAATCAGGGCTACGTTAACATTGGCACTTGCCAGAACCCGGCGGTTGAAACCGCAGCGGTAGGGCCTGCGGCTTCGCCCCGGTGGCACGACTTCAGTCGCCCGTGCCCCACCTGGGCCGAAACGATACGCCGCACCGATCAGGCAGGGTTCGGGACAAAGCTGCCCCCACGGCACTGCTTCAGGTAGTTGAGCGCGTGAACCTGCCCGGTCATCTCCAGCGCAGCGCGGTAGACAGGGTCGTGCCAGCCCTCGATGTCGATTGCACCCGTGAAGCCGCCCAGCCGCAG
>JAYUYB010000272.1:0-10910 GCA_043752655.1 Chloroflexota bacterium | reverse complement strand
CCTACCTGCTCTTCGGCGAGCGCCTCGGCCCCCTGGCCCTGCTCGGCCTCGTCGTCACCTCGCTCGGCGTGGCCTTGGTAGTGGCGCAGCGACCATAGCTACGCGATCCGGGCGACAGATCTGGCCGCTCTTAGACGGCGAGACGTGTGCGTGTTATCGTATCTGTGAAGTCTTTCACAAGAAACGAGGCCCGCATGCACTCGCTCACCAGGCGCTTCGAGCGCATCGACACAGAGATCACCGGCTGGATGGCGCGCAACAGCATCGCGCTGCTGCGCATCGGCCTTGGGATCATCTTCCTTTGGTTCGGCCTGCTCAAGTTCTTCCCAGGGCTCAGCCCAGCCCAGGATCTGGCGACCCGCACGATCGCCGCATTGAGCTTTGGCCTTGTTGGCCCCGCCCTCAGCCTGCCGATCCTCGCCACCTGGGAGGTCCTGATCGGCCTGGGCCTGATTGTTGGGCGCTGGATGCGCGTGATCCTGCTGATCCTTGGCGCGCAGATGCTCGGCACGATCACGCCGCTGCTGCTCTTCCCCAGCGAGGCCTTCACTCTGGCGCCGTTTGCGCCGACCCTGGAGGGCCAGTACATGATCAAGAACATCGTGCTCGTGGCCGCCGCCCTCGTCATCGGCGCCACCGTGCGCGGCGGGCATCTCGTAGCTGGGCCGGAGCAGAAATAGCGATGTAGCTGTCCTCGCCGGTCACGCGGTGGCAGGCCAGCACCGCGGGCGTGCCAGCTATCAGCCCGGCCACCTGGGGCGACTCAGCCTGGAGCATGTGTACGAACTGCTCTGCGGGGTGCGGCGTATTGTTTCGGGCGCGCGCTTGCCTGGCGGCTGAAGCCGCGGCTAGTGGCGCTTCGCGCCGCGCGTCGGCCTGCGCCGACGCCGTGTTTCGTCCGCGTAGGTGGACGCGCAGCCGTCGGCGCAGGCCGGCGCAGCGTTCAGCCGCCAGTCATCGGGCAGCCCGAAACGTTACGCCGCACCCTGCTCTGCGGCTATGCGCGCGCCGAGGGCCTGCGGTATCGTATACTGTAGGCATGCCTGAGATACTTATGGAGCCGCCGGAGGCGCTGCGGCCATTCGCCCACAGTCTGCGCGTGGCTGGGCGCGTGCTGCACTGCTACAGCGCCGGCCCCGACGACGCACCGCCCATGCTGCTGGTTCACGGGCTGGGCGATGAGGCCGACACCTGGCGGCATGTCTTCCCCGCGCTCGCCGCGCGCTACCGCGTGGTTGCCTGTGATCTGCCCGGCTTTGGCCGCAGCGCACCGCCAAAAGGCGCGGCCAGCATCGCCGCCTCAGCCCGCGTGCTGGCCGGGCTTATGGGCGAGCTGAAGCTGCCCCGCGCCACGCTGGTGGGCCACTCTGGCGGCGCCATGATCGCCCAGCGCCTCGCTCTCGCCGCCCCCGAGCTGGTGGAGCGACTGGTGCTGGTGGATGGCTGCCTGCCCGTGGTGCAGCGCCTGCCGCCGCGCAGCCCGCTCTACGCCATGCTCACGCCCGGCCTCGGTGAGCTCGCCTACACCAGCCTGCGCCGCTCGCAGGACGAAGCGTACGCCACGCTGCGCCCCTACTATGCCGACCTCGACGCCCTGCCAGAGGCGGAGCGCGACTTTCTCTGCCGCCGGGTATGGGCGCGCGTCTGGAGCGACACGCAGCGCGCCGCATTCCTCTCCATGCTGCGCTGGATCGTGATCGACAGCGCCACCCGCGCCGACTACTATCGCGAGCAGCTTGCCCGCTGCCGCGTCCCCACGCGCCTGATCTGGGGCGACAGCGACCTGATCGTACCGCAGGCCGCAGGCGACGCCGTGGCCGCCCTTGTGCCCGGCGCCACCATGCACACGATCACCCGCTGCGGCCACAACCCCCAGCACGAGCGCCCCGCCGAGCTGCTGGCGCTGATCGATGGGGCTGGCTGAGGGAGACACGGCGACACGGCGACACGGCGACACGGCGACACGGCGACACGGCGACACGGCGACACGGCGACACGGCGACAGCCCCTGAGCGCCGTCGGGCGTCTCCCGGTCTCCTTGTCTCCAGCCCAAGCGCAGCGAGGGCGGTCTCCGTGTCTCCAGCCCAAGCGCAGCGAGGGCGGTCTCCGTGTCTCCTTGTCTGACCTACGAGCGCCACTTGCGGCAGGTAATAGTGGTGCCGACGCCTTCCTGAGAGCGGATGCTGAAATCGTCCATCAGGCGCTTGGCGCCCGGCAGGCCCATGCCCATCCCGCGCGAGGTAGAGTAGCCATCCTGCATCACCACATCGATATTGGCGATGCCTGGACCCTGATCCTCGCAGACAATCTCGATGCCCTTGCGGCCAGGCTTCTCCACCTCGCGCACGGTCACGGAACCGGTGCCGGCGTAGAGAAAGATATTACGGGCCAGCTCGCTCACCGCGGTAGCGATGCGGGCCTGATCGATCGCACCAAAACCAAGCAGCTTTGCAGAGTCGCGGGCCATGGTGCGGGCGATGACGATATCGAGGTCGCTGCGGATGACCGCAGTCTTAGACTGCAGCATCGCCGTTCTCCTCAGTCAGGCGCTGCATTACGATCAGACCCTTCTCGAGGTTGAGCGCAGTAAGCACACGCGGCAGCTCCAGGCCAAGCTCCACCAGCGTGATCGCTACGGCGGGCTGCAAGCCAGTGAGCACCACACGGGTGCCCATCAGGCCGGCCATCGCGGCGATATCGGCGATCAGGCGACCGATGAAGCTGTCTACGACATCGACAGCCGTCAGATCGATGATCACGCCCTTGGCGCGGGTGTCGTGAACCTTCTGGAGTAGGTCGTCCTTGAACTGAACGGCCGAGGCGTCGTGGAGGGCAACCTGAATGGAGGCGATGAGGATGTCGCCGATCTTCAGAATGGGGATGCGGAGACTATCCAACAGTTCCTCCCTGGTCGCTGGCGCTGCCGGCGACGATCAGGCGCTCGCTCATCGGGCAACAGTGTCTGGCTGAATCTGCCCACTCGCAGCCTGTATAGTTCTACACGGGCGGGTAAAGGCATCTTACCCCAGGGCCGTTACGACGACGAACAGCGTGGCACCAGCAAGCAGCGGAACGCTAAGATTATCGGTGCCAGCCGGCGAAAGCGCCTCGGCCAGAGTTGCCACGACGGCCGCCGCGAGGGTTGCAGCCAGCGCCGTGCCCAGGCTCAGTGGCGGCGTGAGCGGCCCCAGCGGCGAGCCTGGCACCAGCACGAGCGTGAGCAGCATTGCGAGGGCGGCGAAGACGAACATTGCGGCGGAGCCCTCGTAGGAGCGGGTGCCGCCAGACACTGTGTAGCGGTGGCGGCCGAAGCGGCGCCCGATAATCGCGGCCATAGCGTCGCCCCAGGTCATGGCCATCGCGGCGGCAGCGGCGATGTAGCCACGATCATTGGGCGAGCCAGTGCGCCAGAAGGCCAGGAAGAGCAGCGTGATCGAGAAGGCGAAGTAGACCGTGCCGGGGGAGCTGTCGGGGGCGTCCATCGCCTCTAGCACTTTGTAGCGCCAGAGAAAATAGTTGATCACAATAAAGGTCGCGAAGGGGATCACCCCGATGTACCAGGTGTCGAACAGGGCCAGCACGCCGAACACCCACATCCCGGCGCCGATATGCACAAGCTTGCGCGTAAAATCCTGCGGGTAGCCACGCCAGCGGCGGATCAGCTCCGCGAGCACGAGCAGGCCCGAGGCGTAGGCGTACGAGGCCGCCAGGCCGATCCAGTCACGGGTTGTCATAGAGTGGCTTGGGGTAGGCGCGAGTGTGCAGCAATTCTAGCCGCTTGGGTGCAGTACGTCAATCTGCGACCGGGCCTTTTTATCCGCAGATGACGCAGATGGCGCAGATTTCCGGGCCATTTCTGGCTCGGCCGCGTGTTACGATATAACGGTGTTCGCGCCTTAACCCTACCCCCGGTGATACCGATGGAGCCTGCACGCCTGCTACTCGCCGACGACCACGCGGTAGTGCGCGCCGGGATCGCCAATGCTATCGCCGATCTGCCGGGCGTACTTGTGGTCGCCGAAGTGGGCGACGGTCCCGCTGTCTTCCGCAGCCTTGCCGAGCAGCAGCCAGACTGCCTGCTGATCGATGTGGCAATGCCCCAATTCGAGCCGATCGGCGACATCGGCCAGATCCGCGCGCTCTACCCCACGCTGAAGATCCTGGTTGTGAGCGCCTACGACGACGATGTGTATGTGCAAGGTCTGCTCGGCGCGGGGGTGAACGGCTACCACCTGAAGGATCAGCCCCTGAGCGACCTACGCCTGGCGGTGCAGCGCGTGCTTGCCGGCGAGCGCTGGCTGTGCAGCCCGCTGGTGGAGAAGCTGATCCGCCTGCGTGAAGCAGCCCCTATGGCGCTCACCGTGCGCCAGCGCGAGCTCCTGGCCTGCCTGCAAGAGGGCCTCGACAACATTGCGATCGCCCGCCGCACCGGCCTCAGCATCAAGACGATCGAGAATCACCTCACCCGGCTCTACCGCCAGCTCAATGTGCAGAGCCGCCTGGAGGCCGTAAGCTACATCCGCCAGCACCCGGCGCTGCTTGGCCGCAGCACGGCGCCCGCCCAGATCCAGAGCAGCGAGCGTGCGCAGCACCGGCTCGCGCTGCTAATTGTAGACGACAACCAGCGCTACCGCACCCAGCTGCGCCGCCACGTGGAGCGCGCCTACCCGTCTGCCACGATCTACGAGGCGGAGAACACCCAGGCCGCAGTGCACCACGCCGACGATCACACCCCGCAGCTGGCCCTGGTAGACGTGGTGCTCGGCGACGAGAGCGGCCTGGAGTGCGCCCGCAAGCTACACGCCCTGCTGCCCGCCACGCGCATCGTGCTCTTTAGCGCCTACCCGGACCGTGAGTTCCATCGGCAGGGACTTCAGGCGGGCGCTGTGGCCTTTCTCGATAAAAAAGATCTCGATGTGGCCGCGCTGCGCGCGCTGATCGACGACGTGCTTGCGTGACCTTCCGGGAAGCTCGCTTGGGGGATTTCCCCCTTCCCGCTAGGGGTCGGCGGGGGTTGTGGGCAAGCGCAAAGTTCCGTATACTTTTGGTACACTGTTCTGCACGCGCACAGAGGCATTGTAGCCATGCTCGCCGCCCCGCGCACCCTGAGAAAGGAGGCCTGCGCCAGAGCTTACCGTGCCCCAGCCAAGGGTCAATTCGTCGTGGAAATATCTGTCTAGGAGGACATCATGCGGAACAAAGGTGTAGTTGTGCTGCTCGCGCTGCTCGCGAGCATGATTCTTGCGGCCTGTGGCCAGCAGACTCCCGCCGCGGCCCCCACAGCGGCCCCGGCCGCCGGTGAAGCGGCCACCGCCGCCCCCGCCAGCAGCACGCTGGCCGTGGGCATTATCTTGCCCACCCGAGACGAGACGCGCTGGACGCAGGACGAGGCCCGCTTTAAGGAGGCCCTGGACGCCGCCGGCTACCAGGTAGAGATTCTCTTCAGCGAGAAGGACTCGGCCAAGGAGAAGGCCAACGTCGAGTCGCTGCTCACCAAGGGCATCAAAGTTCTGATCATCACGCCCGTGGACGGCACGGCGGCGGCCTCTAGCGCTGCGGCCGCACGCGCCGCCGGCGTGAAGGTGATCTCCTACGACCGCCTGATCCGCGAGACCGACGCGGTGGACTACTATGTCACCTTCGACAGCCTGGCGGTGGGCGCGCAGCAGGCGCAGTACCTGGTGGACAATGCCACCGGCACCGGCAACCCGCTCTACCTCTACGCGGGCGCGGCCTCGGACAACAACGCGTTTATCTTCTTCCAGGGCGCCTGGAACGTGCTCCAGCCCAAGATCGCCGACGGCACGTTCGTGATCAAGAACTCCAGCGAGGCGATCGCGCTGCAGGGCAAGGTAGACCTGACTCGCGACGAGCAGGCCAAGATTATCTCCCAGGTTACGACCGACTGGGCGCCGGCTACGGCCAAGACCCTGGCTGAGAGCAACCTGACGGTCGCTCAGGCCGCCGACAAGGGCGACGTCTTCATCTTGGCGCCGAACGACGACACCGCGCGCGCCATCGGCGACACCTTCGCCACCGACAAGGACGTGACGAGCTTCCTGATCACTGGCCAGGACGCTGCCCCTGCCTCGGTGCAGTACATCATCGACGGCAAGCAGTCGATGACCGTGTTCAAGGACGTGCGCACGCTGGTCGCCGACGCGATCACGGCAGCGGTGGCGCTGCTTGAGGACAAGGCCCCAGCCGCTGAGGGCAGCTACGAGAACGGCGTGATCGACGTGCCGGCCATCCAGTCGGAGGTGGTCACCGTCAATCAGGCCAACGTCAAGGCTCTCCTGTTCGACTCCGGCTACTACAATGTCGCCGACTTCACCAACCTGAAGTAGCGTGAGGCCTTAAACGTCCAGCAGGAGGAGTGATCGGCCATGTGCCGTCGCTCCTCTTGCTGCATCCGCGTGACGCCAGGAGCCAGAGAAGCTATGAGCACGCCTATCCTTGAGATGCGGGGGATCACAAAGGAGTTCCCCGGCGTGAAGGCGCTCAACAATGTGAGCTTTCGCGTTGCCAAAGGTGAGATTCATTGCCTTGTCGGTGAGAACGGGGCGGGGAAATCCACGCTCATGAAGGTGCTGAGCGGCGTCTACCCCGACGGCAGCTACAGCGGCGATATTCTGTTCGAGGGCGAGGTCCAGCACTTTCGCCATATCAACGACAGCGAGAAGGCCGGGATCGCGATTATCTACCAGGAACTGGCGCTCATCCCGGATATGACGGTCTACGAGAATATTTTTCTTGGCAACGAGATCCGCAAGGGCATGCGGGTAGACTGGAACGAGACGATCAGGCGCTCTGGCGAGATGCTGCGCAAAGTGCGCCTCGATGTCAACCCCGCTGCCAAGATCAAAGATCTGGGCGTGGGCAAGCAGCAGCTGGTGGAGATCGCCAAGGCGCTGAGCCGCGAGGTGAAGCTGCTGATCCTCGACGAGCCCACCGCCGCGCTGAACGAGAACGACAGCGACAACCTGCTGGAGCTGCTGCGCGGCCTGCGCGACCAGGGCGTGACGTGTATTCTGATCTCGCACAAGCTCAAAGAGGTGATCGGCGTGGCCGACACCGTGACGGTGCTGCGCGACGGGCAGACGGTGCGCACGCTAGACGCGCACAAGGGCGAGGTGAGCGAGAGCGTGCTGATCAAGCATATGGTGGGCCGCGAGCTGGACCATATCTTTCCGCCGCGCGCCCACACGCCGCCCGGCGATGTGGTGCTAGAGGTGCAGGGCTGGAACGCCTACGACCCTGGCCTGGGCCGGCCCGTGCTGCGCGATCTGGGCTTCAACGTGCGGCGCGGCGAGATCGTGGGCTTCGCAGGCCTGATGGGCTCGGGGCGCACCGAGATGGCCATGAGCATCTTCGGCAACCCGCTAGGCTACCAGCTGAAGGGCGAGCTGCATGTGAAGGGCCAGAAACGCGCCTTTCGCGATCCCCAGGAGGCAATCCGCGCCGGGATCGCCTATGTAACCGAGGATCGCAAGGGCAACGGCCTGATCTTGATCCAGGACGTGAAAGAGAATATCACGCTGGCCAACCTGAAGGCGATCGCCACGAACAGCGTGATCGACAGCAACGCCGAGATCAAGATCGCCAACGGCTACAAAAGCTCGCTCAACATCAAGACGCCGACGGTGCAGCAGCGCGTCGGGAACCTGAGCGGCGGCAACCAGCAGAAGGTCTGCCTGGGCAAGTGGCTGTTTGTGAAGCCAGATCTACTTATTCTGGATGAGCCGACGCGCGGGATCGACGTAGGCGCGAAGTTCGAGATCTACACGATTATGAACCAGCTGGTGGAGCAGGGCCTGAGCATCATTATGATCTCGTCGGAGCTGCCGGAGGTGCTGGGGATGAGCGACCGCGTGTATATTATGTCAGCGGGGCGGATCGTGGGCGAAATGCCGCGCGCTGAGGCCACGCAAGAGAAGATCATGCAGCTTGCGACGAGCTGAGGAGCCCAACGATGCTCTCTGGAAACGTGCAACAGCAGCCAAGCGTGAGTTTCGCCCAGAGCCTGATGAAGGTGCTGCGGCAGAACATCCGCGAGTATGGCATGTACATCGCCCTATTCGTGATCATGGTGATCTTCACGATCACGACCAACGGCATCTTTCTCTCCTCACGCAACCTGAGCAACCTGCTGAACCAGACCGGCTACATCGCGGTGCTGGCGATCGGCATGACGCTAGTCATCGTGATCCGGCACATCGATCTGTCGGTGGGCTTTCTGGCGGGCTTTCTCGGCGCCATCGCGGCGATCCTGCTGGCGCAGAAGCTACCGGCGGTGCTGGTTGTGCCGATCGTGCTAGCGCTGGGCGCGGTGGCGGGGCTGATCACGGCCTTCCCGGTGGCGCGGCTGGGCATTCCCTCGTTTGTGGCCTCGCTGGCGGGCTGGCTGATCTACCGCGGGCTGCTCCAGCGCATCACCGAGGGCACCGGCACGATCATCATCAATGATGAGATCTTCAACGCGCTGGGCAATGGGTTCATCCCCGACATCCCCGGCCTCACCGGGCTGTTCGAGGGCGTCCACAAGCTCACGCTAGTGATCGGCATCGCGACGATCGTGCTGTATGTGATGAGCCAGATCAGTAGCCGCAATAAGCAGGTAACTTACGGCTTCGAGGTGCTGCCGCAGAGCATCTTCATGCTGCAGCTGCTGTTCGTCGCCGCCCTGATCGGCTGGATCACGTGGGTGCTGGCGGGCTACAATGGGCTCTCGTGGACGGTGGTAATCGTGCTGATCGTGCTGGGTATCTACCACTTTATCACCACGCAGACCGTGCTGGGCCGACATATCTACGCCGTGGGTGGCAACCCCGACGCGGCGGAGCTGAGCGGCATCAGCGTGAAGCGGATCATCTTTATGGTCTTTGGCTCGATGGGCCTGCTCTCGGCGCTGTCCGGCATCCTGTACGCCTCGCGGCTGCAGTCGGCCAGCACGACGGCGGGCACGCTGTTCGAGCTCGACGCGATCGCGGCGGCGTATGTGGGCGGCGTGTCGGCGGCGGGCGGCGTGGGCAAAGTGGTGGGCTCGATCATCGGGGCGCTGGTGATGACCTCGCTCACCAGCGGCATGAACTTGATGGGCGTGGGCATCTCGTACCAGTATATTGTGCGCGGGGCGGTGCTAGCGGCGGCGGTGATCTTTGATGTGACGACGCGGCGGAGCGCGCGGTGAACGGGGGTGGCGTCTGGACCGCGAACGGCGCGAACGTCTGGACCGCGAACGGCGCGAAGGGGCACGAAGCGCGCGAACGCGAAACCGCGAATGGCGCGAACGTTTGGACCGCGAACGGCGCGAAGGGGCACGAAGCGCGCGAACGCGAAACCGCGAATAGGATGTGGCCGGGTTCGCGGTGGTTCGCACCAGTTCGTGGCTTCGTGGTCCAAATGGCTTGGGCGCCTAGCAGATGTGAGTTGTATGAAGAGCATCCCGATTATCCAGCTTGGGCTCGGCGGCGTTGGCCGCGAGCTCGCCCGGCAGCTCTTGGCACGGCGCGACGCCATCGCGGAGCGCTACGGCGTTAGCCTGAATTACCTGGGCCTTGTGGATAGCGCTGGCGTGCTGAACACTGGCGCTATCCTGTCGCCCAAGGCGGTGCTGGCCGCCGTGGAGGCGAAGGCGCAGGGGCGCTCGCTGCTGGAGCAGGGCGGCAGGGCGCGCACGGGCAGCGCGGCCTCGCTGCGCGGGCCAACGCCGGTGATCGCGGTGGATGTGAGCGCGGCCAGCGGCCACGAGGTGCTGCTCGCGGACGCAGTGCGCTTTGGCAATCGGGTGGTGCTCGCGAACAAGCAGCCGCTGGCCGCCGCCTACAGCCAGTTTCTTACGCTTACCGAGCACGGCGCCACGCGCTACGAGGCCACGGTGGGCGCGGGCCTGCCGGTGATCAGCACGCTCCAGGCGCTGCTCGACAGCGGCGACAGCCTGACGCGCGTGGAGGCCGCGATGAGCGGCACGCTCGGCTACCTCTGCGCCGAGCTGGAGGCGGGGCGGCCGCTCTCCGCCGCGCTGCGCGACGCGCACGCCCTTGGCTACACCGAGCCCGACCCGCGCGATGATCTGAGCGGTAGGGATGTGGCGCGCAAGGCGCTGATCCTGGCCCGCACCTGCGGCCTGGCATGGGAGCTCGACGCCATCCCCGCCGAACCCTGGTTCCCGCCCGCACTCGCCGCCGTCGGCCGCGACGAGTTTATGGGCCGCCTTGAGGAGCTCGATGCGCCCTTCGCGGAGCGCGTGGCCGAGGCCCGCGCCACAGGCGGCGCGCTGCGCTACGTGGCGAGCGTTGGCCCCGAGGGCGCCAGCGTGGGCCTGCAGATGCTGCCCGCCGCCCACCCGCTGGCGGGCCTGCGCGGCCCCGATAATCTCTTCAGCTTCACCACGGCGCGCTACGCCGAGCGCCCGCTGGTGGTGCGCGGGCCAGGCGCCGGCCTCGCCGTCACCGCCGCCGGCGTGCTCGCCGACATCGTGGCCACGGCGAGGGAGCTTGTGTGATGCGAACGTCTGAACCACGAGCGGCGCGAAGGGGCACGCATAGCACGAACGCGAAACTGGCGCAGTCTCCTGAGCTGCGCCAGTTACTGCACCAGGCTGTCGCCGACCGTGTATAGCCCAAAGGGCAGCGGCTCGCCGACCTGCCAGCTCTGCTCGAACTGCACGCGCTGCCCAGCCGTGCGGGTGCGCTCCAACACGGCGCGCCCAAGCTGGAGCTGCCCAGCCTCCCAGCGCTGAAGCGCGGCGACGACATCGCCGCCAGCGGCGCGCATTGCCTCGCCCAAGGCCCAGCCGTCGGCGGCGGCCTTGGCGGTGCCGGCAGCAGCGTGGGGCCGCGCCACGAACGCGGCGTCGCCGATCAGGCAGAGCCGCCCGAAGGCCATGCGCGGCACCTCGCAGTCGAACA
>JAYUYB010000271.1:0-1730 GCA_043752655.1 Chloroflexota bacterium | reverse complement strand
CCGCCTTCCTGATCGCCGAGTACCTCAACATCTCCTACCTGGAGGTGCTCGTGATGGCCGCGATCCCCACGCTGCTCTACTACCTCTCCTGCCTGCTGATGATCGAGGCCGACTCGCGGCGCATGCACACGCAGGCTGTGGCGATCCCCACGCGCCCACTGCTGGAGCTGACGCTGAAGTACGGCTACCACTTCTCGTCGCTCGTCGCCGTGGCCATCCTGATGGCGGTGGGTCTCTCGCCATTTCTTGCCGTCTTCTGGTCGATCATCATCGCCTTCGGCCTGAGCTTTATCCGCCCGGAGACGCGGCTCACCTCGCTGCGCGGCCTGGCGATCGGCGCCGTCGCGGCCTACCCTGTGGCGGTGATCTGGCAGTACGTGACCGACGCCATCGGCGCGGCAGGGCGCGGCGGAGAGTTCGCGGGGGTGGTGCTGGCCCAGCGGCCCTCGGTGGTCTGCTTCTGGGGCATGATCATCGCCGTGTTGGCCTCGTCGCTGCTCGGGGCGATGGCGCGGCGGCGCGGCCAGGAGCCGGGGCAGGGCGCGTTTCGGCTGCTCCAGAGCTTCGAGAGCGGCGGCAAGAGCGCGGTGTCGATCGCGTCTACAACGGCCATCGCGGGCGTGATCGTCTCGGTGGTCACGCTCACTGGCCTGGGCCTAAAGATCTCGGGCCTGATCGTGAACCTGGCGGGCGGGCAGCTGTTCCTCACGGTGCTGTTCGCGGCCATTGCGGTCTGGATCCTGGGGCTGGCCGTGCCCGTCACAGCCTCGTACATCATCGCGGCAGTGATGATCGTGCCGGCCCTGACGGAGATCGGCGTGCCGGTGGCGGCGGCCCACATGTTCATCTTCTACTACGCGGTGCTCGCGGATGTGTCGCCCCCAACGGCGCTCGCGCCCTTCGCGGCGGCGGCGATCACGGGCGGGAACCCGTTCAAGACGGTGCTGATGGCCTGGAAATACTGCCTGCCGGCCTTTCTGGTGCCCTTCATGTTCACGCTGAGCCCCGAGGGCGCCGGGCTGCTGCTGCTGCTCCCATCGCCACTGGCGGCGGGCGACCCTGCCTTCATCCTGCCTGCTGGGCGCTTCACAGCGGAGTGGTTCGCCGTGCTAGGGCAGGGCTGGTGGCTCCAGATTCTGATCACCTTCCTCACGGCATGCGTGGCGGTGGCGGCCCTTGCGGCGGCCTTCGGCGGCTGGATGCTGCGCCAGTGTACGCTGCTAGAGCGCATACTGTTGGGGTTGGCGGGCTGCTCGCTGCTCTACGCCGATGTGCGCCTGGACCTGCTCGGCGCGGCCCTGCTGCTCATAGGTGTGGCCCTCCACGGGGTGCGGGTGCGGCGCATGCGGGCACCGGTTGGGGCTGCGCCGTGAGTGGTGGCAGTGCACAGCGTGCGGCATCACTGCGCAGAAATCTGTGTCATCTGTGGACAAATAGATCTGCTGATCTCACGCCGGGTGCAGCCCCGGAAACTCCAGGCCCAGCGTCTCGTCGAGGCCGTACATCAGGTTCATGCATTGCACGGCGCTGCCGGCGGCGCCCTTCATCAGGTTGTCGATCGCGCAGATGCTCACAATCCGGCCCGTGGCCTCATCCAGCGCAAAGCCTACGTCGGCGAAGTTGCTGCCCGCCAGGAGCTTGGGCTCGGGGAAGCGGTAGATCCCCTGCCGCTCCTTCACGATCCGCACGCACGGCCGCTCCTTCGCAAACGCCCGGTACGCCTGCCACAG
>JAYUYB010000270.1:0-4616 GCA_043752655.1 Chloroflexota bacterium | reverse complement strand
CCCGTGAGCAGGCCGGAGAGCGTGAGATAGCCGATAGCCGATAGCCGATAGCCGATAGCCGGAGGGCGCTCACCGTCCACCGTCATCCGTCCGCCGTCCGCCGTCATCCGTCGTCCGTCCACCGTCCACCGTCCACCGTCGTCCGTCCACCGTCCACCGTCCACCGTCCACCGTCCACCGTCCACCGTCCACCGTCCACCGTCCGCTCCGTCCACCGTCCACCGTCCACCGTCCCTCGCCCGATACAGCGCATACAGCGCCCCAAGGCTAAAGACCACAAAGCCCAGGTCGTTGGTGACATAGATCGTCAGGCGGAAGAAAAGATAGTTCGTAAGCAGAAAGAGCGCCGCCGTCAGGCCCACGCGCCGATCCCAAACCCGCGCGCCGATGCGGTAGACCAGCACCAGCAGGATCAGGTTGAAGATCAGATTCGGCAGCTTGGCGGCCCAGCTGCTCGCCCCGAACAGCATAAAGAATGGCGCGATCCAGACTGGCTGGAGCAGCGGCCATGTCTCCTGGGGCCGCGTGAGCCCGTCGTTAAGGCGGTAGAACTGCGTCACATAATCCACCACCCAGCCGCGCCCGGCCACCAGGTTGCGCGCAACCACAGCGTTATCGGAGTAGTCGGCGTGGCCCGCGTAGGGCAGCTGCGCCACCACCCAGGCCTCGTAGCCGATCCAGAGGCAGCCAAAGCCCACAAGCAGGGTGAGGGCGCCACGGCGCGAGCCGATCAGGCCGACGATCCCGTCGGCGAGGCGTGGCAGGCCGTCGCGCCCGAGCACCAGCACCAGGGCGAGCAGGCCAGCGCCGAGCAGGCCATAGAGCAGCGAGTCGGGGAAGATCTGCCAGAACAGCGGCTCCCCGAAGCTGCCGAGCCAGGCGAACAGCTGCGCCAGCGCGTAGCCGAGCAGCACCAGCGCGGCGGCCACCAGCCCATAGCTAAGGGCGCGTCCCTGCGTAAAGCGCCGCACCAATGCGCGGGCGAGCCCAAGGATTGGCCGCTGCCACGCCATCAGCAGCAGCACGGTCAGGCTCACCAGGGCCACTGCGAGCGCGGCGCCCATCCAGATGCGGCTGTAGGCCAGGCCCACCCCGGCCAGGCCCACGCCCATGATCGTGAGGCCGTAGACAAACAGCGGGCCGCGCACAAGGCGCGTCAGCAGCAGGTAGAGCAGCAGCGCGCACGCCCCGAGCAGGGCCACGGCGCGCCAGGCGGGCGGGTAGACAGCGCTCAGGTCGGCGGCGTCGGCCTGCACCGAGAGCTCCGCCAGGCGCAGCGCCTTGGGGCGCGGGTCGGCCCCGAAGCTCGCGGTATCGGTGAAGCTGTGGGTCGCGTCGAGCTCGATGCGCAGGTCGGCGCCAGAGGACCCGGCGGGCAGCGCAAAGCTGTAGGTGGCCCACTCCGGCGTAGGCGTGAAGCTGCCAAGCGCAACGCCGTTGGCGCGCACCGTCACCGTGGGCTGGGCCACAGGGGCGCCTAGCACATCGCTGGGCCAGCCCTGGGCCACCAGGCGCAGCTGGAGCGGGGCGCCGGCCCCGAGGTTCGGCAGGGTGATCAGGGCGTGCTGGCGCGCCCAGCGGCTGCGCAGCGTGGGCGAGTCGGGGGTAAGATCATCGGCAAAGAGATCACCACGGGCCAGCGCATCGGCGCCGAGGCCAGAGGTCCCAGCGAGGAACAGCCTGTCGCCCAGCCAGCCCACGCGCACGCGGCCCGAGGGCGGCGCCTGGTAGGCCATCACGCCCACAATCACGCTCACGAGCAGCACGAGCAGCAGCTGGAGCAATACCGTTGCGGCGGGGCGCACGGCGAGCTCCGGCGCGGCGGCCGGGCGGCTTAAAGCATCAGGATGCAGGTCGGCAACACCCATGTTGGCACGAGAAAACGCGCCCGACAGCAGGGCGCACGCCGCGCTATTATACAGCTAATAAGCTGGCGGGCCGATGAAAGCCCCGTGAGAGGCGGCCTGATGCAGCCGCACCATTGACACGAGTGCTACAATCTTGATTGACTGGTCAATCAATAACATGCGGCCCTGTAGCTGCAACAACGTTTTCTCATCAACGTCTCATACTCTGGAACGAGGGCGCTATGGCGAAATGCACGTGCAACAGCGTCCAACGGCAGCACAACGCTCAACCATACGGCACACCAGGTTCCATCATTAGGCCAATGTCCAACGGCGGGGTTGCGTGGTAAGCTCGCCGCAGACGTAGGATCACACGCCAGGAGTAATAGATGTTCGGACGCTGGTTCAAAGCTAAGGGGAATGGCGCAGCCGGCCCAGGCGCGGGGGGCGCCGAGCACCTGATCGATATGCGCAACATCGTGAAGACATACCAGAGCGTCGCCGGTAGCTTCACCGCGCTCAAAGGGGTGAGCCTGCTCGTAGACGGCGGCGAGTTCGTTGCCGTCATCGGCAAGTCGGGCTCGGGCAAGTCCACCCTGATCAACATGCTCACCGGCATCGACCGCCCCACCACGGGCGAGGTGATCGTTGGCGGCACGCCCGTCCACACGCTCACTGAGGGCCAGATGTCGGTCTGGCGCGGCAAGAACGTCGGCATTATCTTCCAGTTCTTCCAGCTGCTGCCCTCGCTCACAGTGGTGGAGAATGTGATGCTGCCGATGGACTTCTGCAACATGTATCGGCCAAGCGAGCGCCGCGACCGTGCGATGATGCTGCTTGAGCAGGTGGAGATGACCGAGACCGCCAACAAGTTGCCCTCCGCGATCTCTGGCGGCCAGCAGCAGCGCGTGGCCATCGCCCGCGCCATGGCCAACGACCCGCCCATCCTGATCGCCGACGAGCCCACGGGCAACCTCGATAGCCGCACCGCCGAGGCGGTCTTCACGCTCTTCGAGGAGCTGGTGCGCGCCGGCAAGACGATTGTGATGGTGACGCACGACACCGACCTGGCCCGCCGCGCCACGCGCTCGGTGGTGGTCGCCGACGGCGAGATCGTGAGCAGCGACTACCACCAGCCCCAGCGCGAGCCGGTCGAGACGCCGATCCTGTCCGCCGCAGCGGCGTAATCATCCGCAGATTGCGCAGATTACGCAGATGGCCGCGCCATTATCGGAAGCATAGCCTTTGGCCGGCTGTGCGCGGTGCAAAAATGGGCCGGAAATCTGCGCAATCTGCGTCATCTGCGGACAAATAAACGAGAACCTCTATGCTCGCCCCACGCTGGCGCAAAGTGCTCGGCGACTTGTGGAGCAACAAGCTTCGCACCGCCCTTGTGGTCCTCTCGATCGCCATCGGCGTCTTCGCGATCGGCATGGTCGCAGGCGGCCGCGAGATCCTGCTGCGCGACTTGAACGGCGACTGGAACGCGGTGAACCCCGCGAGCGCCAGCGTCGCCGCCGACAATATCGACGACGAGCTTGTCCAGACCATCCGCCGTATGCCCGGCATCGCGGACGCCCAGGCCACCAAGAGCGTGTCGGTGCGCGCTCAGACGCCCGCCGGCAGCTGGAAGGATCTCCAGCTTACAGTGATCCACGACCTGGAAGATCTGCGCATGTACGTGCCCACCCCGCTCACTGGCCCCTGGCCCCCGGAGCGGCGCACGGTTACGCTGGAGCGCTCGGCGGTGCCGTTTCTCCAGGCCAGCGAGGGGAGCCAGCTGCTGGTGGAGCTGCGCGACGGCGAGCAGTACACGCTTACTGTTGGCGGCACTGTCTACAACAACGGCAGCGGCTTCCCCACCGCCCTCTCCCAGATCAGCTACGGCTACATCAGCGACGAGACGGCCGAGCTGCTTGGGGTGCCGCCGGGCTTCAACTCGATTGACTTCCTGGTGTCGGAGAACCGGCTCGACGAGGCCCACATCCGCGTTATCGCCAACCAGGTCGAGGACAAGATCGAGAAGAGCGGGCGCATCTCGGGCGGGATCAACATCCTCAAGCCTGGCGTCTACCCCGCCGACGACTTCGTGCAGGCCTTCACGCTGCTGCTGGGTATTATCAGCTTCTTCGCCCTGCTGCTCAGCGCCTTCCTGGTAGTGAACACGATCGGCGCGCTGCTCAACCAGCAGATCCGCCAGATCGGCGTGATGAAGTCGATCGGCGCGCGCAACCGCGACATCGTGCAGCTCTACCTTGTTACCGTGCTGGCCTTCGGCGCGCTCTCGCTGCTCGTCGCCATCCCGCTGGGCGTGCTGGGCGCCTGGGGCCTGGCCTCGTTCTTCGTGGCGCTGTTCAACTTCAACATCGCCACGGTGGTGCCGAGCCCCAGCGTGCTCGCGCAGCAGATCGCGGCCGGGCTGCTCATCCCGCTGCTCGCCGCCCTGGTGCCGATCTTCAGCGGCACGCGGGTGACGGTGCGCGAGGCATTGGGCGGCTACGGACTCGGCAAGGGCCGCTTCGGCAGCAGCCGGATCGACCGGCTGCTGGAGCGGGTGCATTTTCTCTCGCGCCCCATGCTGCTCTCGCTACGCAACACCTTCCGCCGCAAGGGTCGCCTGGCGCTCACACTCACCACGCTCACGCTGGCCGGTCTGATCTTCATGGCCGTGATCAGCCAGCGCGCCTCGCTCAAGACCACGATCAGCGAGATCTTCGACCAAGTCAACACCGACGTCTTCATCAATCTGAGCAAGCCCTACCGCACCAG
>JAYUYB010000269.1:0-10924 GCA_043752655.1 Chloroflexota bacterium | reverse complement strand
CCGTCAGCGCGTTTCTTGCTAGGTTGCGCAGCTCGGACCCGAGCGTGGCGCGTGGCTACTACACGCCTGTCACCATCGGGCAGCTCGCCCAGAGCCTGAGCCGGATCGCTTTTGGCGCCCCCGGCGGGGCACTGCTGGTGGTAGAGGGCGAGCAGCCGCGTGCCTGGACGGAAGTGGCACTGCGCGGGGCGGTCGGGCCGGTGCGGCGCATCACGCTGCCCGCCGCCCCCGCGCCCGGCCCCGGCTTCGTCCTGATCGGCCTTGGCCCCGAGCTGGGCTACGTGGTCGTGGCCACGCCAACTGACCCAAGTGTCGAGATGGACGAGACCACGCGGCTCCACGACACCTACTGGAGCCTCGACCCTGGCTGTGTGGGAAGCATGGTGGCCCTTGTGAGCGACGCGCTGCCTGAGGACATCCAGGGCCTTAGCGCTGTGCTACGCGGCCCCTACGCCAACGAGCTGCTGCGCCTGGGCGCGGAGAGCCTTGAGTTTACGGCCCGCCAGCACGCTACGCTCACCGTGACGGCGCGCACACTCAGCGACCGCCTGCGCAATCACGAGGACCAGACGCGCATGATCGTCCACGATATGCGCGCCCCGCTCCACACACTGCTGATCAGCATTCGGGCGCTCAAGCGTCAGCGCTTCGACCCGGAGGGGCAGGCCGAACTGCTGGATGTGGCCAGCGATAGCGCGGGCTACCTGCTGACGCTCACCGAGACCGTGCTCGACTCGGCGCGCCTGGAGACAAGCGGCTGGTCGATCAAGCGGCAGGCGGTGCGCCTACACGTCATGGTGCAGAGCGTGTGCGACCCGCTGGAGATGGCGGCGCGCCCGGAGCAAGCCCCGCTGCGCCGCTCGGTGGCCGAGGATCTGCCGCCGGTCTGGCTGGATCGCGGCCTGATGGAGCGCGTGCTGACAAATCTGGTGACGAATGCGATCAAGTACACGCCGCCCCAGGGCGAGATCCGTGTGAGTGCGCGGCTCGTCCACGACGGGCACGCGCTAGAGCTGCGCGTGAGCGACTCGGGCCAGGGCATCCCGCCCGAGGCACAGGCGCATATTTTCGAGCGCTTCTACCAGGCAAACGAGAACGACCGGCGCCACGGCACCGGGCTGGGCCTCTATTTCTGCCGCCTGGCGATCGAGGCCCACGGCGGCAGCATTGCGGTGCAGAGCGCCCTCGGCCAGGGCAGCACCTTCACAATCCTGCTGCCGATCACGGGCGAGAGCGAGTGAGGGGCAGGGGGAGGGGGAGACAGGGCAGAGAGGGCAGAGAGGGCAGAGGGAACGGCGGACTGCCCGGCCCTGTACCCAGTTCCCTGTCCCCTTTCCCCTTGCCTACGCCACATTCTCGCTTAGCTGCTCCGGCTCGGGGAGGGCGTAGGTCGCCACGGCGTTGAGCAGGCTGTCGAGCGTGAAGGGCTTTTTGAGGATTGCGGTGGCGCCTTGGGCGAGGTACTGCTCGGGGTTCGTCCCGGCCGTGGCGACCACAACGGGCAGCAGCGCAAAGCCGTGTGCGCGCAGCTCCCGCAGCACCCGATCGCCGGGCATCACGGGGAGCCCGATGTCGAGCAGCATCAGATCTGGCTGCCGCTCGTTCAGGCTCACCAGCGCGCTCGCCCCGTCGTGGCAGATGGCGATACTGTAGCCCTCGTCGCTCAGCGCGTCGAAGACAAACTCCGTAATCGCACACTCGTCGTCTACCACTAGGATATATGTCAACATAGCCTCCCGCCCCCACAACCATCTTCGCCCCGGCTACCGGCTATCGCCCCTAGCTCTTCGCGTCTTTTGCGACCCAGGCCGTGATCTGGCTGACGGCGAGGGCTGTTGCACCGCTTGCTGCGACCATGGTGCCACCGGCCAGGGGCCAGCGGATATTATCCTTGTCGGCGAGCGACGCTTTGCCCGTGATGCGCTCCGCGAGCACCATGCTGCCAACAGCAAGCGCGAACGGCGCCAGGGAGCCTACGGCGCCGCCGAGCGCCTGGGGCAGCACGGTGCGCTCCAGCTCCCCGCTGCTGATCGACTCCTCGGAGAGCTCGGTGCTGCGCTTGCCGCGCACAATCGAGCCGATGGCGACCGCGAGCGACCCGCCCACCATGAAGGTCGCCACATGGAACAGCAGCCCTAGCGCCGCCGTGGGCGCGTTGAGCTTCACCGGCTGCTGCTTGCTGCCAACGATCAGGCTCACGGTGGCGAGCAAGTAAGAGATAGCGCCCCAGAAGCTCGTGAATGTGAGCCAGCGCGTAACATCCTCGCCCTTGATTGGCGCGTCTTTGATCACATCAGGCATATGCATGGTCGGCTCCTTCTGGTTACTTGTTGGCTGCTGATCGCGTAGCTGCTCCACCTTCTCTGCGGCCTTGGTGTCGGTGCTGGCGTGCTGCACCGGCGGCCCGGCCGGCTGCGCCTCCGTGGTCTTTTTGCCCTGCGGGTGGCCAAGCTCCTCGGAAACTAGGCGCTGCATGCGCTGGAGCGAGCGGTGGATGAAGCGCAGCTGCACCCGTCGCCCAAAAAGCCGGAAACCCAGGCGCACAAAGGGGTTGGCGATCTCGCCGGCCTGCGAGAAAGCGTTGATGCGGAAGGCCACCTGGCCGCTCTCCAGCAGCTTGATGACGGTAAACTCCATCTGTCCCCGCTCCAGATGGCCCTTGAGCGTACGATAGTTGAAGCCCCAGACCTGCTGCTCCTCGCCATCTTTGCCCGTGCGCCGCTCGTCGATCACGGCGCCAACCTTGGTGCCGAACCAGAAGCTCAGCCCAAAGGCCTGGCCGCGCAGGAGCATCACCCGCTCCTCCAGGGGCGTATCGGGCACAAAGATCCCTGTGATGATCTGGGGATCGGCGAAGCGATACTCGCGCAGCACCTTGCGCGCCGCCGCCCACGCGCCGTCGGGCAGCGGCGGGCCGGGCGGCTCGAGCGGCAGCTCGGTCTGCATATCGTCCACGTGCCAGCCGTTCGCGGCGGTAAACTGATCGCGCCGCTCGATCTCGAAGTTCAGCGGCAGCGCGCGCAGCGCGTCGAGGCGGGCGCGATACCGCTCGTAGAGCAGCTGCTCAGACAACAGGCACCACCTCGCCTTGCTCGCCGCGCTCTTCGGTTACCACTTGCACCTCGCCGATAGCGGTGCCGCCGCTGGCCTCGACCACGCGCTCGCAGAAGGTGACCCAGGCGTTCTGCTGGATCGCTTTGCCGAGCTTGCCCTCGTGGTAGCTCAGGCTCACGATCATGTCGCGGCTGCGCGCCCAGGAGCTGATCTCGAAGCGCATGGCCCAGGGCCGCAGCGTGGCGCGGCTAAGCTCAAATGTGATCTGCCCAGCCTCAGGGTGGCCCTCCAGGGTGACAAACGTGAACGAGCGGGGCGTCACCTCGGACACACGCACGCTGCCGTTCCAGGGGCCAATCAGGGTGATCTTATACTCATCGCCCACACGCATCTGGTGCTGGTCGCCCTTAGCTTTGTTGAAATCCGCCAGCAGGCGTGGGCTGAACTCGGGCAGCTCGGCCTTGATCTGATCCATGAGCGCCCGTGCGTTGTGCCGGGGTCTGGCGATCTCCACCAGATAGCGCCGGTGAAAGAGAATACCGTAGCCGTCGCCCGGTAGCTGCACGCGCTTGCGGCCCCAGAAGAGCTCCTTCGGCACAGGGCGAGGCCGACGGCGCTTGAACCAGGCGCGGAGCGTGAAGGCGCCAGCCAGAATAGCGAGCAGGGAGAGCAGTGCTCTCCCTGATGCCAGCTTGCGTAACCTGGCGCGCAGCGGCGTACGTTGCTGCTGGGAGCGCATTTAACGCACGCTGCCGCGGCGGACGAGGTTCACGATCCCGAGCAGCACCACCGCGCCAACGAACGACACAAGCAGCGCGCTGAGGCTGAAGTCGTTGTTGTTGAGGTTGCTGCCGCCGATGCCGAGCAGGTTGAAGATCAAGCCGCCCAGGAAGGCGCCGACGATGCCGACCACGATGTTGAGCAGGGCGCCCTGCTGGCCGTCGGTGCGCATCACCATGCTCGCGAGCCAGCCAACCAGTGCGCCGAACAGGAGCCACAGAATAAAGTTGATCACAGAACCCTCCTTAGTACTACTGAACATCCCCGGCGCGGCCCCCGCCGCACCATTGGCTCACGCGGATACTTTATGCAAGCTCCGTGCCAGGGTGCACAGGTTGGGCAGGTTGTCCGCAGATGATACAGATCTCCGGCCTATTTGTGAGAACGGCGCTATAATTAGATGGGTCATCTGTGTAATCTGGGGATGATTACGCACTAGGGCGCGGCATCACGCTGTGCGAGAGGGAAAATTATGCGGCTGCAAGGGTGCTCGATTGTGATCGCAGACGACGACGAGCCGATCCGCGATCTGCTGCGCGATATCCTCGAGCCTGAGGGGGCCAGTATCAGGCTTGTGGCCTCCGGCAAGGAAGCTCTGGCGAGCATCGAGGCCGACGAGCCAGACGTGGCGATCTGCGATGTGCGCATGCCCCCGCCCGACGGGCTGGCGGTGCTCCAGCAGCTGCGGGCCAGGGGCGTCGATATGCCGGTGCTGATCATCACGGCGCAGCCATCGTCCACCAAGACGATCGAGGCGATGCAGCTAGGCGCCTACGACTATATCTCCAAGCCGTTCGACCCGGACGAGATCCTGCACACGGTGCAGCGCGCCCTGGAGCACCGGCGGCTTACGCGGCTGGTGGCCGACCTTCAGCGCAAAGATAAGCACATGTACGAGGACGACGCACGCGATATCCTGATCGGGAGCAGCGCGGCCATGCAGCAGGTCTACAAGCTGGTGGGGCGCGTGGCTAGCAGCGACGCCACAGTGCTGATAACGGGCGAGAGCGGCACCGGCAAGGAGTTAGTAGCCCAGGTGCTGCACCGCAGCTCGAACCGGCGCGACGGCCCGTTTGTGGCGGTGAACTGCGCGGCCCTGCCGGAGACGTTGCTGGAGAGCGAGCTGTTTGGGCACGAGAAGGGCGCCTTCACCGGCGCGGTGGTGCAGCGCAAGGGGCGCTTCGAGCAGGCCGCGAAGGGCACGATCTTCCTCGACGAGATCGGCGAGATCAGCCCGGCTACCCAGAAGAAGATGCTGCGCGTGCTCCAGGAGCGCACCTTTGAGCGCGTGGGCGGCAACGCGCCGAACAAGGCCGATGTGCGGATCATTGCGGCCACCAACCGCGATCTGCTGGAGGAGGCGCGCAGCGGCAGCTTCCGCGAGGATCTGTACTACCGGCTAAATGTGGTGAACGTGCATATGCCGCCCCTGCGCGACCGCAAGGACGACATCACGCCGCTCGTGGACCACTTCCTCCAGAAGCATCGCTTTAGCGGCGACAAACCCTCGCGCATCGCCGAGTCCGCCATGCAGCAGCTGATGGAGCACGAGTGGCCGGGCAACGTGCGCCAGCTGGAGAACACTGTGGAGCGGGCCGTGGTGCTGGCCCAGGGCGGCATGATCGGCCCAGAGCATCTGCTGCTGAGCGATAATATGTCGGCGCGCGAGCAGATCCTCGACAGCGCCCTGAGCCAGCTGATCGGCGGGACCGAGGGCATGCCTACGATCCTCGCCCACTTGCGCCGCCGCCTGATCGCCCTGGCGCTGGAGCGCACCCACGGCGATCACGCCGCCGCCGCGCGCCTGCTGGGGGTGGACACGATTGATCTTGGGGGGTGAGGGAGAGCTTCCGGGAAGGTCTTAGAACGACAGCGCCGCCAGCCCGATCATCAGGGTCAGCTCGATGGAGCGCAGCAGGTCGCGGCTCATGGCCGCCCAGAACTCGTCGCGACCCAGCCACCACCACATACGCTGCGCCTTGCTACGCACGTAGAGCGCTCGGTCGGCGGACACAGGCACGTTTGCGAGGCGATAGAGCCGCCGCGTGTGCAGCGTGAATAGGCCTGCCCATACTCCGATCAGCATCAGTTGCACGAAAGCTACCATACAGCACCTCGCCTGCTGCCTTGTGCGCGCTTAACCCTGCAAGAGCGACTGCGCGCCGTCGATAAAAATCTCCGTGCCGCTGATATGGCTGGAAGCGTCGGAGGCGAGGAAGAGTACCAGCTGGGCGACCTGCTCCGAGCTGCCGGGCTTGCCGTCGGTGAGCGGGATCTTGCCCGCTGGGAACTCCACCGGCACGCGGGCCTGCTCGATGCCGCGCTTCTGCGTGCTGTCGTCGATTTCGGTGTCGATGGCGCCGGGGCAGATCACGTTCACCCGCACACGGTCCTTGGCCAGCTCCAGGGCGATCATTTTGGCGAAGGCCACCTGGCCCGCCTTGGAGGTCGCGTAGGCCGAAGCGCCCGTGTTGCTAAACATACGCGTGCCGTTCACGGAGGCAGTGATGATCACCGAGCCGCCGCGCCGCGTGAGCTGCGGTAGCGCCGCCTTCACCGTGAGAAACGTGCCAGTCAGGTTGATCTTGATGGTCGTCTCCCACTCCTCGACGGTTAGCTCCTTCAGGGGCGCCCAGACGCCGTTGACACCCGCGTTCGCGAGCACAATATCGATCCGCCCCCAGCGGCCTACCGTGGCCTCCACCGCCCGCCCAAGATCGTCGGGCAGCGACACATCGGCCACCAGCGCCATGGCCTGGCCCCCGGCGCTAATAATCGTGTCGCAAACTTCCCGTAGCTCGTCCTCGGAGCGGCTAAGGCACGCCACATGCGCCCCGTGCTCGGCCAGCAGCAGCGCGGATGCCTTGCCAATACCCGAGCCGGCGCCTGTTACCAGAGCGACCTTGCCTTGCAGATGCATATGAGCGTTTCCTAAGCCTCCCAGAAGCTTGTGGGCCTCTGGGAAGCTGATACAAAAGACTTATCGATTAGTGTTGCGGCGCGCGGCCAGCGCGAAGAAGAGTACCGCGCCTGCGATCAGTGCTAGCAGCACTGGGAAGACGAAGTTCGGGACGAGCGGGCCATTCTCGGCAGTGCTCGGCAGGGTGCTGGGGGTGGTCGTGCCGGTGGTCGCAGCCGTGCCGGTGGTCGCAGCCGTGCCAGTGGTGGCAGCCGTGCCAGTGGTCGCAGCCGTGCCAGTGGTCGCAGCGGTGCCGGTGGTGGCAGCGGTGCCGGTGGTGGCAGCCGTGCCGGTGGTGGCGGCTGTGCCAGTGGTGCCCGGTGTACTGGTGCTTGTCTGGGCGTACGCCGCCGTACCTGAGAGACTCAGCGAGACCAGAGCCAACAGCGCGATGATGGCGACGGCGCTCCCGATGGTAAAGGCCTTCTTCATGGCTTCCTCCTAAAATCTAACGTGCGCTTCGACTATTCCCAGGCGGGCGCGCTTACCCGTCTGTGCTCTCCTTTGCAATGCGTGTGCCAGAGTGGGCCAGGATTAGCGGTAAAACTGGCGCCCTTCGATCCACAGCGTGCCGAAGAAGGTGACGGCGGCGATAATGCCCAGCCCCGCCCAGGTGCGCGGCTCTGGCGGAGCGCCGCGCAGCATGAGATCCAGCAGCCCGTCGATGCCGTGGGTGAGCGGCAGGATCTGCGCCACGGCGCGCACCGGCGCCCAGAAGTTCTGGAGCGGCAGGAAGAAGCCGCTGAAGAAGACCGAGAGCAGCAGCACGAGCATCGAGAGCTGCACGGCCTGGCTCTCGGAGCGCGAGAGCGCGGAGATCAGGAAGCCAACGCCGATCGAGGCGACCGTGAGCAGCAGCACCAGCCCTGTGAAGATCAGGGGCGCTCCGAGAAAGGGGATGCCCAGGGGGATCATGAGCCCTGCCAGGGACGCTGTAATCAGCCCGATAAAGAGCGCGTAGCCCAGGTATTTGCCGATCAGGATCTGCCACAGGCTCACCGGCGCAACCTGGAAGACCTCGGTGGCCCCCAGCAGCCGCTCGCGCACCAGCGAGAGCGAGCCAAGCGTAACGGCGATGTGCTGCACAAGCATGGCCAGCACGCTTGGCGCGTAGAAGATCATCGGCGCGTAGGCGGCGCCGTTGAGATTTTGGTAGCTCTCAGCTAGCGGCGAGACGATCACCGTGGGCGGCAGCTGGCTCAGCACGGATGTAGTGCTCTCCAGCTCGGCGATGCGGTCGCGGGTGGTCTGCATGCGCTCGCGCTCCTGCTCCAGATTGCCCGCGTCAATGGCGTCATCGAGCGCGTCCAGGTCGCTCTGAAGGGCGAGCAGCTCCTCACGGGTGCGCTCGCCGTCCACGCCGCCGGCGCCGCCGCGCGTGATCAGGGCGCTTACGGCAAGGGCGCCGCTCACCTGCTTCAGGCGCTGCACCGACTCCTGAAGCTCGGCCTGATCCACCTCGCTCGTGCCTGCCAGCACCGTATCGAGCCGCCCGCGCACTTCGGCCAGCTGCGTGCTGGCGTCGGCGGCCTCGCCCTGCATGGCGCCCGCGTTGCTCACCAGAATCTGCCGATTGATCTCGGAGACCTCGGCGTAGGCCAGGTACTGGATCCACTGCTCAGTGAACGGGTCGATCTGGTTCGACACGAACTCAACCGCGCCCTGCTCGCCGCGCAGCACGCGCGCCTCCATGTCGGAGGGGAAGACCTGCACCACATCTACCTCGTAGGCGTTGAGCAGGGCCATCGCCTCATCGCGGTTCGAGCCGACGCTGATCAGCTCGAAGTTGGTGCCGGTGAGCTCGCGCAGATACTCCTCGCTCACTGTCTGCTCGCCCTCCGGCAGCACGATCGCCGTGCGCAGCGTGGGCTGGCCGCCACGGTAGCCAACGCCGAAGAGGAGGAGGATGAGGAAAGGGCCAAGCAGCAGGCTGAGCACCAGGCGGGGCTGGCGGCGCACCTCGTTGATCTCTTTGGCGAAGAACGAGAGCGTGCGGATGATCGACTTAAACATGGCGCGCATCCTCTTGCTGGAGCAGCGTCACCAGAATGTCGTCGAAAGGCGGCTGATACTCCTCGACGGTACGCACTGTCACCTCCGGCAGCTCGTTGAGCAGATTCATCACGATCGGCAGCGCCTCGCCCGCTCGCTCCACAGTTACAAAGAGCGTGCCGGGCTCGCCACGCCCACGGCGCACATCGTTCACGGCGGGGTGGCGCTGCATGGCCTGGGCAGCCTCGCGCACGCCGCTCGGCTCCACCACCAGGCGGATAATCTCGCCGCCGAGGGCGGTGCGGCGCAGGCCGGCGGGCGTGTCCACCATCACCAGACGGCCATCGCGCATGACGCCCACTAGATCGCAGTTGGAGACCTCGCCCACGTACTGGGTGGTGACAAAGAGCGAGCGGCCCTGGTCGCGCAGCGTGCGGAAGTGCTCCCAGAACTTATTGCGCAGCACAGGGTCGAGACCGGCCGTGGGCTCGTCCGCAAAGATAAGGGCAGGGTTGTGAACCAGGGCGCAGGCGAGCGAGAGGCGGCGCTGCATGCCGCCAGAGAGATCACGGCCCAAACGCCTGGTGGCGGGGGTAAGCTCCACGAAGCTGAGCAGCTCGGAGATGAGGCGGCGGCGGCCGCGGTAGCTGAGGCCGTAGAGCGAGGCCACAAAGTTTAGGTTCTCCCAGACCGTCAGGTTTGGGTAGAGCGTGAAGAGCTGCGGCACGTAGCCGATCTGCTCGCGCAGGCGCCGGTTGTTGCGGCCTGGGAGCTGGCCTAGCACGCGCACCGTGCCCTGCTGGGGCTTGTAGACGCCGGTGCAGATGCGCACGGTGGTGGTCTTACCAGAGCCGCTGGGGCCGATCAGGCCAAAGATCGTACCGGCCGGCACCTGGAGGGTGAGATCCTCCACGCCGGCCTCATCGCCGAAGCGAAGCGTCACGCCGCTCAGCTCGACGGACGCTTGTACTGTAGACACTGGTGTGCTCCCCGCTCGTAAAAGCGCGCCGTCGCGCGCGGATAAGGGAGAGTGCAACCGGCGTGCCATGAGTGGAACGGTTTGGACCGCGAACGGCTGCGAACCGCGCGAACCGAACCGTTTGGACCGCAAACCGCGCGAACGGCTGCGAACCGCGCGACCGCGAAGGCGCGAAACAGGGCGAGGCTCTATACTGCGAGCTGCGAACTGAATGGCAGAGTAAGGATATACTGATGCAAGCTGAGGATCAGGCGGCGCTGCGGGAGCTGGTGGAGGGGCGGCGGCAGGCGGCACTGGGCACGCTGGACGATGGGGCGCCCTTTGTCTCGATGGTGCTGTATGGGCTGGAGCACCGTGCAGGGCTGGCGCCGGCGCCGCTGATCCACGTGAGCCAGCTCGCGGCGCATACGCGGCAGCTCCAGGCCGACGCACGGGCTTCACTGCTGATCGCGCTGCCCGATGTGGGCGCTGGCGACCCGCAGGCGCTTCCGCGCGTAACGCTGCAATGCGTGGCGCAGGCCATCCCCGCCGATGACCCGAGCTACGCCGCTGCGCGGGCCGCGTATCTTGCCCGGCTGCCACAGCAGGAGTATCTGTTTAGCTTCCTCGACTTCACACTTTTCCGGCTTGAGCCGATAGCGGCGCGCTACGTGGGCGGCTTCGCAAAGGCGTTTAGCCTCACTGCGGCGCAGCTCGCCGAGGCACTCGGGTGAGGGCAGCTGAGCTGCAATCTGTGGCATCTGTGGACAAAAGGCTGGCCGAGCGCTACTCGATCACCGTGCCAGCGCCCGCCAGCGCCGCGCTCACACAGCCCACGACGCGCGCGTCGCCGAGCACCACGCGGCGCACGCCGCTGGCCAGGGCCTCCTGGGCGCCGAGGAGCTTTTTCTTCATGCGGCCCTCGGCGAAGGGCAGCGCGGCCTCGAGCTCGGCGCGGGGAATCTGGGCGATCAGCGAGGCCTCGTCGGGGAAGCTGCGCAGCAGGCCGGGCACGTTGGAGAACAGCAGCAGCGTGTCGGCCCTTAGGGCCGCCGCGATCGCCGCCGCGGCGCGGTCGCCGTCCACGTTCAGAGCCTCGCCGAGCTCGGAGCAGGCCAGGGGCGCCACAACCGGCAGGTAGCCGCCTTCGAGTAGGCTGCGCAGCAGGCCCGCGTTCACGC
>JAYUYB010000268.1:0-4619 GCA_043752655.1 Chloroflexota bacterium | reverse complement strand
CCTGGCCCTACGGCCCGACCCGCGCACGATCGCCGAGGCGCTTGCCACCGACGAGGCTGCGCAGCCCGACTATCAGGCTGCCACGGGGCCGGTGCGGGGGCTGCGCGAGCTGCTGCGCGAGCCAGGGCCGCGCCTGGCGCTCACCGCCATGATGATCGGCCAGGCCACCATGGTGCTGGTGATGAGCGTCACCTCGCTGCACATGCACAACCACGCGCACCCCCTGGGCGACATCTCGCTGGTGGTGGCGGCCCACACGCTGGGCATGTTTGGGCTCTCGATGGTGACGGGCACGCTCGCCGATAGGCTTGGCCGCCCGCTGACGATCATGTGCGGCGCGCTGCTCACGATCGCGGGCGCGCTGATCGCGCCGCTCTCGCTGCTCACGCCCTGGCTGGCGCTAGCGCTGTTCCTGGTGGGGTTGGGCTGGAACCTCTGCTACATCGCGGGGTCGTCGCTGCTGTCCGACTCGATCAAGCCGGCCGAGCGCGGGCGCGTGCAGGGCGCCAGCGACCTGATGGTCAACTTGGTCTCGGCGGGGGGCAGCCTGAGCAGCGGCCTGATCCTGGCGCGGCTTGGCTACGGCGCGCTTTGCGCGGTCGCGATCGTGCTCTGCCTGGTGCCCCTGGCGTCGGCCATGCCGCAGCTGCGTGCGGCGCGTGCGGCGCGTGCGGCGCAGGGCGACTGAACTCATCCGCAGATTACGCAGACTGCGCAGACTGAGGGCCGGAACATCTGCGTAATCTGCGTAATCTGCGGACAACCGGTTCGGCGACCTCACCGTCGCAGAGCGGTCACGCGGGGGCGCCGACGAGCAGGCCACGCTCGGTGATCACCTCACGCAGGGCCTCCACCAGCTCGATCGAGGCGGCGATCTCCTCTTTGTTGATCGACACGCTCTCCACGGCCACGCCGAGCGGGATCTGGTCGGCGTAGGGTTGGTCGAGCACGCGGCGCAGGATCTCGCGGCAGACGCTGATCGAGCGGCTGAGCGGGGCCGTGTCGTCGAGGATGGCGGCGGCGGTGGCGTCGGGGATGGCGATGCCGAGCCAGCGAATGAAGGTGATGGTCTGAGGGCGGCCCACGGGCACAAAGTCGAGCACGATCCGCTGCGGCGCAATGCCCTGCTCGGCGCAGTCGGCGGCGTAGTCGCGCAGCAGCTCGATGCTGGGGGCGGCGTCGTAGACACCTTGCGAGATAAAGTAGCGGCAGCCGGCGGCGCTCTTTTTGATAATGCGGTTACTCTCGCTGCGGCGCGGCGTGTGGCGCTCGGCGATCACCACGCCGCCCAGCACAAAGCCCGCGCTGTGGCTTGCCGCCAGCTCGGAGGCCCGCTTTAGCGAAATACAGCTGTGAGCGAGCTTCGAGGTAGAGAGGCCCACCAGCGAGAGGCAGCGCACGCCGTGGCTCGCGGCCAGATCGAGCCAGGCTGGCCAGCTGGCCTCGGTCTCGTTGGCGATGCACTTGTAGGTTACAACCGCCCTGCCGGTGAGCCCGTGAAGCAGCTGGCCGTAGGGGGGCGAGTCGAGGGTGGGCAGGAAGGGGAAGGGGCGCGGCTCGCTTGTGCGCGCCGACTCGTCCTGCACATCGTAGATCACTAAGCCGTCGAGGGCGAGGCCAGCGATGCGCTCGGCAAGGCGAGTGGCCGCAGCCTGTACTTTATCTGCGGGCGAGCTTGCCCGTGGCGGCGTGGTGCCGTAGAGCATCACAAAGCGCTCCCGGTCGGTCAGCGCATCCTCAAGAGTCATCGGTGGGCATCCTTCTCAGCGGTAGGACGAACGTATGCGGTCGGGCCGAGTGTAAAGCGGGCCAATCGGATCTGTCAAGATAGAGGGCCAGCATTGAACGCTGCTGCGGGGACGCCTACGAGGGGCGCCCACAAGGGGCGCCCATACAGGCGCCCTATCGCCCCGGAGCGAGCAGGTGCTCGGCGAAGATCAGGCGGCGGGTGCGGGTCTCGCTGCGCAGGATGAGCGAGTTGGTGTCGGCGCGGTCGCCATCGTAGTGGACGCCCTTGAGCAGCAGGCCGTCGGTGATGCCGGTGACGACGAAGAAGATCTGGTCGCCGAGCACGAGATCGTCAAGGGTGAGAATGCGCTGCTGGCTGAGCTCGGCCTCGGCTAGGGCGGCGCGCTCGGCGTCGCTCTGGGGCGCAAGGCGGGCGAGCATACCGCCACCGAGGGCCTTGACAGCGCAGGCCGCGATCACGCCCTCGGATGCGCCGCCGATGCCCATGAGCGCGTCGACCGGGCCGTCGGGGGTGGCGGCGAGCACGGCGCCGGAGACATCGCCGTCGTCGGCGAGCATCACGCGGGCGCCAGCCGCGCGGATCTCGTCGATCAGGTCGGCGTGGCGCGGTCGCTCCAGCACAAAGACCACCAGATCGCGCACGGGCTTGGCTTTGGCGCGCCCGATCAGCCCGAGCGTCCAGGCGGCGGGGGCGTCGAGGCACTCAGGCACCAGGGCGGGGGCAACCTGGCGGTTGACGATCAGCTTCTCCATGTAGGCGGCGGGCGTGGGCGACCACATGCCGCCACGGTTGGACACGGCGGCCACAGTGATGGCGCCGGGGCGGCCTTGGGCCAGCTGGCGGCGGCCGTCGATAGCGTCTACCACCACATCGACAGGCAAGCCGCGGCCAGTGCCGACGGCGCGGCCGGTGGGGAGGGTGATCTGGCTGCCGCACCGACGCTCCTCGCCGATCACGATTCTGCCGTCGATCTCCAGCCGCTCGAGGGCGGCAGCCATGGCGGTGCTGGCGGCGGTGTCGGCCTCCTGGCGCAAGCCGAGGCCCATCCAGCGCGCGGCGGCCAGGGCGGCCGCCTCGGTGGCGCGTACTAGGTCGAGGCCCATGTTCGGGCTCAGACGTTGCTCATTCATAGCGTGGTGATCCATTAAGCTTCGATCACGGCTCTACCGCCGTGAGCAGGTTGGCGCCCTCCCAGCTGAGCAGGCCGCCGGCCAGCACGCGCAGGTCGTTGTAGCCCTGGGCTTTGAGCAGCGCGGCGGCGCGGGCGCTGCGGCGGCCGCTGCGGCAGGCCAGCACGATCGGGCGGTCGTGCGGCAGCTCGGCGGGCGTGGTGAGCAGCTGCGGCAGGGGCAGCAGCAGCGCGCCGGGAATGTGGCCCTGGCGAAACTCGCGCGGCTCGCGCACATCCACCACCAGGGGCGGCTGCTCGCCCTTGAGCTCGTCCCAGAGCGTGCGGGCGGCCAGGGTTGGCGCGGGCGTGGCGCCGAGCGGCAGCAGCGGGATGGGCGGCGCGCCGCCTTCGAGCGTGCGCTTCGGCAGCGTGTGGCACTCGTAGAAGGCCCGCCGCTCGCACTCGTAGATGCAGACCGCCGGGTCGATCACATGGTAGAAGAGCGTGTCGATGGCGCTATCTTCGTCCAGGATATTGGCCGGGTTGAGCTGATCCATAAAGCCGGTGGCCTGCATGCGCTCGCGCACCGGCGCGCGCGCCCTGGTAAAGTAGAGCTCGCCGCCCCTGTCGTGCAGCAGGCGGCGCACATTCTCCAGCATGCGGATGCCGCTGATGTCGATGTGCTGCACGCTGCCCATGCGCAGCAGCAGGAAGCGCTGGCCGGGCGTGGCCGCCAGGATGTCGTAGATGGATTCCTCGACGTGGTTCACAGCCCCAAAGTAGATGTCGCCCAGGATGTCGACCACCGCGAGCTGCGGGCACTGCGGGCGCTCCGGGTGGGGCGCCCAGTGCTTAAAGTTATCGTCGGGCAGCACCGCCATCACGCGCGGCGAGCTGGTGCGCAGCAGGTAGTAGCCGAGCGACATCAGCACGCCGATCAGGATGGCGAACTGGAGCGGCAGCAGCAGCGTTGCCAGCAGCGTCGTGCTCATGATCACGGCGTCGCCGGGGGCGCCGCGCCAGAGCCGCCGGATCGTCTTCAGGTCGATCATGCTCCAGGCAGTGATGGCGAGAGCGCCCGCCAGCACTGGGCGCGGCAGGTGGGCGATCAGCGGGGCGAGCAGGAAGCTGGCCGCAAGCACGAATACGCCTGAGAAGAGGTTGCCCATGGCCGTAAGGCCGCCGGACTGGTAGCTGAGCGCCGAGCGGTTGAACGAGCCGGAGCAGGGGTAGCCGGAGAGCAGCCCGGCCGCGATGTTGGCGAGGCCCTGGCCCACAAACTCCTGGTTACTGTCGAGGCGCTGGCGCGAGTACCCCGCAACGGCCCGCGCGATGGCCACGGCCTCCACCAGCCCGATGATCGCGAGCGCCAGGGCGCCGTTTGCCAGCTGGCCGATCAGCTCCAGGTTCAGCAGGGGCAGGTTGGCCAGGGGCGGCAGGCCCGCCGGGAGCGCGCCAAGCACCGCCACGCCGCGCCCCTCTAGCCCTAGCAGGTAGGCGCCGACGCTTGTAACAGTGACGCCGATCAGCACCGCCGGCACCTGTTTTGTTACCCGTGGCCAGAAGAAGATCAGGAGGACGGTGGCCGCGCCAAGTAGCAGCGAGGGCAGGTTGACCGCGCCAAGCTGCTGCGATGCGCCTACCAGCGTCTCGATCACGCCCGCCGTGGCCGGCAGATCGATGCCGAGTAGCGGCTCGATCTGGTTTGACATAATCAGAACGCCGGCGCCAGCGGTGAAGCCGACGGCCACCGAGTCG
>JAYUYB010000267.1:0-10933 GCA_043752655.1 Chloroflexota bacterium | reverse complement strand
AGCGTGACCGGCTGCGCGCTGCGCTCGTGGCGCTCCACACCGACAGCGTGGGTCACGCCGCACTTGCCGCTGGCCTGATCGAGCGCTTTGCCCCGGTGACGGACGCCGACTACGATCCTATTCGCCTCGTTGCGCTCCAAGCAGAGGGGGCGAGGTTTACTGCCTAATTCACACAGGGGGTTTGTTATGTCAATGCCCGAGCCACAGCTGCTCGCCCCCGCCGAAAGCGTGCCGAACCGCCCGTTCACCGACACCGGCCACATCACTGGCGATTTTATCGTGCTGGATCAGATCAGGGCGACGCTGCTCGCCACGGTGCGCGCCCTGCCCGTCGATCCGCCCCCAGGCACAATCTTCCACCCGCCGGAGGCCGACGAGCGCGCCCACCGGATCGTGGTGCTCAACCGGCTTGGGCTGCTGCGCGACGAGCCACTTGCGCTAGTGGGCTTCTTTGGGCAGCGGCGCATCGATGCCGACCCTGCCACGCTTCAAGGGCTGGACGAAGAGCTGATCGATGAGCTGCGCTCGCACCAAGCGATGCTCAGCTACAGCTCGCGTGAGCTGCCCTGCGGCGGCTGGGCCAACTTGGTGCTGCTGGCCGACCCGCAGGGGGTGCGGCGCTGGCGCGAGAGCGCCCGCCACGCCTTCGCCGTCTCGCAGATCGCGCCGCACTACTATGCGACGATCCGCATCCACAACGGCGCGCTGCCCGGCGGCCTCGCCTCGCCCGCCCTGATCCATACCCGCACGCTCTACTACGACTTTGGCGGCAGCATCTGGTGGCAGGCGGTGCGACCCGCCCAGCAGGACTAGGGCCACGTAACGTCGCCCTAGCCCTCACCCCCAGCCCCTCTCCCTGAACGGGAGAGGGGAGCCAGAAGGCGTCCCAATGCACCGTGGCCTGCTCCTCCTACTGCCCTTTACACTTCCATGCCTACGCTCGCTGAACCTGCTTGAGCGGGCCAGGGTGCAGCAAGTGGGAAGAAATTGGGAGTCAGGGTGACGTTGTCGTACGACCGGTGAAACACTGGCGTTGCCGACCCTGCCATCGGCGGCACGATCCAGCTCCAGTCGGCGTACACCGGCCGCCGTGCCTGTTGCTCCTGCTGCTCGAACAGCATAAACTGGCGGGTCGCGGTGTGGTGGTCGAGCACTTTCACGCCCTGCTGGTGGAACGAGTGCAGCACAGCGATATTCACCTCGACCAGGGCGCGATCTTTCCATAAGCTGCGCTCCGAGCGCGTGTTCAAGCCAAGCTGCGCGGCCACTGCGGGGAGCACGTTGTAGCGGTCGGCATCGCCAAAGTTGCGCGCGCCGATCTCGGTGCCCATATACCAGCCGTTAAAGGGCGCAGCCGGATAAGAAACGCCGCCAATCTCCAGGCGCATGTTGGAAATCACCGGCAGGGCATGCCACTTCAGCCCAAGCTCGGCGAACCAGGGGTAGGTAGGATGCGAAAGTGGCACTTCGAGCACCGCCCCACGCGGCAAATCGAAGAGCTGCGGCCGCTCGCCAGGCATCTGGATGATCACCGGAAGCAGATCAAATGCGCTTTCTGCCGGACTCTGCCAGCCTAGCCTGCGGGCAAATGCGGTCAGCTCAACATGGAGCGGATCACCGACGACAGAGCCATCAGGTTGACGGTAGCCAGCGTAGCGAATCAGCTGTGGATTCCAGATGCGAATACCTTCTTGGCCCGGCTCCTGCGCTGCGAACACGCTGATCATGCTGCGAATGGCTCCACCGTTCGTGGCGAGCTGCAGATGCTCGATGAGTGCCGCAAACACGGCCTCGACGGTCGTCAGGTGCCGCAGATCGCGCACTTCCATGCTGCGCCAATACAGCCGCCCAACGCAGCGCGTGGTATTGCGCCAGGCGACTCGTGCGCCAAAGGTCAGTTCGTCCAGCGTATGGTGATAGGTTCCGGTCTCGCTGATCTGGTGCTGCACAGCGGCAAGCCGGGATTGTCCGTCGGGTAGCACCTGCTCGGCGGCGTGCTGGCGCAAAAACAGCATCGCCTCGCGCTTCAGGTCGCAGCTATCCGGCGGTGATGCCAGAACGGTGGCAGCGGACGGCTGTGTCGTATCCTCGCCCGGTTCCAGCGCGTGTTGTGCAGCGGCGCGGGTTTGTTCGTGAAAGGGGCATGCCATGCAGTAGCTCTCCTTGATACTGTCAATTGCTAGGTGCCGCGCGTCAACGATGCGGCATGCGCAGGCGCGGCGCTCCACACGCGGGTGTCCCGGTGAATGAACAGGTAGTACACCGCCAGTGCGCCGCTGCTGAGAATGATCGCAATCGCGACGGCGAGGCCAAGGCGGTGTTCGGGCTTGACCGAAGGGATGTGGCCGAGCAGTGGGACAAGCAGCACCAGATCGTAGGCCAGAAAGCCCAGCAACTGGCCGCAGGTGTGCCGCCATGTCCGCTGCGCCAGTGTGTAGCCGAAGTACAGCGCCAGCCCCAAAAATACCCAGCCGTACATCATCGAGGACTCCGGGCGGAGCGGCCATGGCAGCACGTTCGGGATTTTGAGCACGAGGCCGAGGCCGACCAGCGCCAGTACGCCGACCTCGATTGCAAACGGGATGCGCAGCGCGGGGGGCATCGGGCGTGGGTCGCTCGCGTCGACGGGATTCCAGATCATCAGGGCCACGCACAGCACGGCGAGCGCAGCGGTAAGCAGGCCGAAGCCGAGCAGCGACGCTTGCCCGGTGCTGCCATAGACGCCGAGCGCGGTGGCGGCCAGGCCGCCGTTGACCACGCTAAACCCCAGAGCGTAGCCGCGCAACGCCGCCAGCGCGCCAGACACACCGATCCACAGGAGCGGCAGCGCCGCTCCCGCTAGGATCGACGCCATAAACGCAAACGAGAGCGGGCCATCAGGCAGTGGCCACAATGCCGTGGCCCACGGCAGCCGCATGCCGAAGCCGAGGGCGAGCACAGCGGTGATGCTGCCAGCACCGATTAGGGCGCTGCGAAGAAGTGTGCGGATCATTCGTGGTTCTCCTGTTCGATTACGTCGCCGCTAGCTTTCGCCATGGAACGCAAAGAAATCGCCCATGCTTCTATACAAGCTGACTATAGCGAAGCGCGTTGGGGCGATGGTCCCGTGATCGCGGGGGTTCTTCCCAACATAGCAGGGCGTAGCGGCAGCCCGTCGCTGTGGTGGCAGGCGGTGCGACCCGCCCAGCAGGCCGATTCGGCTTGACGCAACACGCATGAGCGATTAAGATAGTTGCAATCAATTCCCCGATGCCCGTAGAGATGCTTTGGCCCTGCTAGCGCTGGCAGGTTGCCCTCCCGTTTGCACGGCCCTGTCGCGGGCGCTTCGTGCTCACCAGCATCGCCCTCGCTATTCGCTGAGCCACCCTTCGACCGCGCAAGTGCGCGGATGCAAACCTAGCTGCCCGCGCGAAGCGTTCGTGCGGGGGAGCGCCAGATTCCCCTTAGCAAGGAGCGTCCAAGATGAGCGAGCGTCGTGATCGTGTCCATCCGTATGTCCCCGAGATGCAGGAGCAGCTACGCCAGGGCAGGGTGAGCCGCCGCGAGTTCCTGCGCGTCGCCACGCTGCTCGGCGTCAGTCTGCCTGTCGCCAACTTGCTCGCCGCCTGCGGCGCCGCCCCGCCCGCCGCCGCTCCCACCGCTGCCCCGGCCGCAGCACCCGCCCCTGGCGCTACCGCTGTGCCCGCCGCTGCCACCGGCGCCGTCACACGCGGCGGCGTGCTCAAGGTTGGCATCCAGGTGCCCGCCGTCGATCACCCCGCCCGCTTCTCCTGGGTCTTCGACTCCAACGAGTTCCGCCAGGTCTATGAGTATCTCACCGAGACCGGCGCCGACAACATCACGCGCCCCTACCTGCTTGAGAAGTGGGAGGTCAACGACGCGCTCGATCTCTGGACGCTCACGCTGCGCAAGGGTATCAAGTGGTCCAACGGCGACGAGCTGACCAGCGAGGATGTGCTGTTCAACTTCAAGGAGTGGCTCACCCCCGAGACCAAGTCCTCCATCCTGGGGCTCTGGGAGGGCTTCCTGACGATCAACAACGTGACGGCGGTGGACACCTACACCGTGCAGCTGAAGCTCGACGCCCCCAAGCTCGATGTGCCGGAGACGCTGTTCCACTACCCCGCCCAGATCATGCACCGCAGCTTCAACGGCGACCTGACGACGCTCACCAACCCCGGCACTGGCCCGATGAAGCTCGACGCCTTTGTGGTTGGCGAGCGCGTGACGGTGAGCAAGCGCGATGGCTACTGGCAGAACGGGGCCGATGGCTCGCCGCTGCCGTACCTCGACGGGATCGAGTATCTGGACCTCGGCAACGACCAGACGGCCTACGTGGCCGCGCTCCAGGCCGGCCAGATCGATACGATCTACGACCCGACAGTGGATACGTTCCTGGCGCTGCGCAACGACGCCGCGCTCACCGTGGAGCCGATCGCCACCTCGCAGGTGCGCGTGCTGCGCATGCGGGTGGACCAGGACCCCTGGAAGGATGTCAAGGTTCGCAACGCGCTCAAGAAGATCCAGAACCGCGAGAGCATTCTGGATAAGGCCTACTTCGGCCAGGGCGTGCTCGGCCACGACATGCACGTCTCGCCTGTCCACCCCGAGTACGCCCCGATGGAGGTGCCAGCCTACGACCCGGAGGGCGCGAAGGCGCTGCTGACGGAGGCGGGCGTGCAGCAGCCGCTGGATGTGGCGATCTCGGTGGGCACGGGCTGGACGGACATTGTGGCCTACATCGAGACGCTGGCCGAGGACGGCAAGGCGGGCGGCTTCAACATCACGCTGGACACGATGCCGAACGCGAGCTACTGGGAGAAGTGGACCGAGACGCCGGTTGGCGTGACGCCGTGGACGCACCGGCCGCTGGCGGTGATGGTGCTGCCGCTGGCCTACATCGCGGACAGCGCGGGCGTGCCGGTGCCCTGGAACGAGAGCCGCTGGGTAGACGAGGAGTTTACCACGCTGCTGAAGAAGGCCCAGGGCACGCTGGACATCGAGGCGCGGCGGGCGATCATGAAGGACCTACAGGCGATCCAGCAGACGCGCGGCTCGATCGCGGTGGCGTGGTGGCAGAGCGTGTGGAACATCTACCACCCGCGCTTCCAGAACCTCGCCGCCCACCCGACGCACTACCACCTGTGGCGCGAGGTCTGGCTCGACCCGAGTAAGGCGACGTAGTGTGGCCGGGAGACAAGGAGACCGGGAGACAAGGAGCGCCTGACGGCATGGAGGAGCTGTCTCCTTGTCTCCTTGCTTTATCATCACAGAGAGATGATCAAAATTATGTTCACACAGATTGCCCGCAGGCTTAGCGCCTTGGCGCTGCTCGCACTGCTCGCCGCCTGCGCCGGCGCGCCCGCGGCCGCCCCGAAGCCCACGATCAGGCTCGCCGAGAACCCCTGGACCGGCTCGTCTGTGAATGTGCATGTCGCGAAGATTCTCCTGGAGGAGCAGCTCGGCTACACCGTCGAGCTCGTCACGATCGACGAGAACGCCCAGTGGGCCGCGCTCGCCAACGGCGACCTCAGCGCCACCCTGGAGATCTGGCCCTCCGGCCACGCCGAGAACATGAAGCAGTACATCGACGACCAGAAGGTTGTGGAGAACCTCGGGCCGCTCGGGGTTGTGGGCAAGATCAACTGGTACGTGCCAAGCTACCTTGTGGCGCAGCACCCCGAACTGGCAACCTGGGAGGGCTTTCAGGACGCCACCGACGCCGCGCTCTTCAAGACCGCCGAGACCGGCGAGGCCGGCCAGTTCCTGGCGGGCGACCCGAGCTGGGTGCAGTACGACGCGGACATCATCAAGAACCTGGGGCTCAACTTCCAGGTGGTGCAGTCGGGCTCCGAGCAGTCGGTGCTGGCCGCCGTGGACTCCGCCTACAGCCGCCAGGCGCCGCTGCTGTTCTACTTCTGGACGCCCCACTCCATCCACGCGAAGTATGACCTGACAGCCGTGGCGCTGCCAGAGTACAGCGAGGACTGCTACGCCAAGGCCGACAGCGGCGGCGTGGCCTGCGCCTACCCCGAGGATCAGCTCTTCAAGGCCGCCTGGTCGGGCCTGAAGGATGCCGCGCCCGAGGCGTACGCGCTGCTCAAGGCGATGCAGTACAGCAACGAGGATCAGATCGGACTGATCGCGGCCACCGAGCTTGAGGGCAAGGAGCCCGCCGAGGCCGCCAAGGCGTGGGTGACGGCCAACGAGCCCGTGTGGAAGGCGTGGCTGCCTTAGAGCTTCCGGGAAGGTAAGCCGCCGGGAAGGCGATCTGCCAGATAAAGCTTCCGGGAAGGTAAGCCGCCGGGAACGAGGGGTTCGCGGAATGACCTTCCCGGAAGCTCACAAGGATCACCTGTGACCGTTGCCACCGCGCCTGCGATTGTCTGCCGCGAGCTCTGGAAGATCTTCGGGCCGACGCCCGAGCGGGTCTACCGGGCGCTCGTGGCAGACCCCGCCGCCCGCGCCCCAGAGCATGAGGGCCACGTGGTGGCGGTGCGCGGCGTGTCGTTCGAGGTGCGGCGCGGCGAGACGTTTGTGGTGATGGGGCTCTCGGGCAGCGGCAAGTCTACCCTGGTGCGCTGCCTGTCGCGGCTGGCCGAGCCCACCGGCGGCACGGTGCTGATCGACGGCGAGGATGTGCTGCGGCTGAGCGAGGCCGGCCTGCGCGAGCTGCGCCGCCGCAAGGTGAGCATGGTCTTTCAGAACTTTGGGCTGTTCCCGCACCGCCGCGTGATCGACAACGTGGCCTACGGGCTGGAGGTGCGCGGCGTGCCGCGCCCCGAGCGCCTGCTGCGCGCCTCCGAGATCATCCAGCTGGTGGGCCTCGCCGGCTGGGAGCAGCACCTGCCGCGCCAGCTCTCCGGCGGCATGCAGCAGCGCGTCGGCCTCGCCCGCGCCCTGGCGGTGGACCCCGAGATCCTGCTGTACGACGAGCCGTTCAGCGCGCTCGACCCGCTGATCCGCCGCGAGATGCAGGACGAGCTGCTGCGGCTCCAGCGCGCCCTGCATAAGACGAGCGTCTTCATCACCCACGATTTCGCCGAGGCGCTCAAGCTCGGCGACCGTATCGCGATTATGCGCAACGGCCGTCTCGTGCAGCTCGGCACCCCCGAGGAGCTAGTGCTCCACCCCGCCGACGACTACGTGGGCGCCTTTGTGAAGGACGCGCCCCGCGCCCGTGTGCTGACTGCCGCCTCGATTATGACAAGCTGTACGCCGATGGCCAGCGTGGCCGGACAGCCCAGCGTTGCGGCGCAGACCCGGCTAGAGGAGCTGCTGCCGGTGATGGCGGAGCACGCCGAGCCCGTGGCCGTGCTGGACAGCGCGGGCGCGACGATCGGCCACCTGGAGCGCGGGGCGGTGCTGCGGGCGCTGTGCCAGAGCTGATTTGCCTGGGCCAGCAATAGGCCGGAAATCTGCGTCATCTGCGGACAAACTTGCCCGGCGCGTATGAAGCGAAACAAGCTATGGCAACCAGCACCCAGGCGATCACGCTGCCCACGATGCGCCCGCGCCGCTGGCTTCTGCCTGCGCTGAGCGTTGCGATGCTCGCCGCCCTGGTGCTCTTGTGGCCGCCCGACGCCCGCGCCTTCCCTGAGGCATGGAACCTCGGGCTGCGCGCGCCGATCGACGCGCTCCAGGACTGGGTGATCGGCAACCGCGCCACAAGCCCGCTATTTGTGTACGGGTTTGAGCCGCTCAGCGCTGTGATCGACGCCGTTCTGCGCCTGGTGGAGGGCGCCCTGCTCGGCGCCGGCTGGCTCACCGTGATCGTCGCATTCGGCCTAATCGGCTACCTGAGCCGTGGCCCGCGCCTCGGCCTGCTCTGCGCCGCCGGGCTCTTTGGCGTGGGCCTGCTCGGGCTCTGGGAGGCGAGCATGCAGACCCTGGCGCTCATGGGCTGTGCCGTTGGCCTCGCGCTGCTGATCGGCATCCCGATCGGGATTGCCGCCGCCGCCAGCGACCGCCTCGACCGCGCCCTGCGCCCGCTGCTCGACGCGATGCAGACTATGCCCGCCTTCGTCTACCTGATCCCGGTGCTGCTGCTGTTTGGCGTGGCGCGCGTGCCCGCCGTGGTGGCCACGCTGATCTACGCGCTGCCGCCTGTGGTGCGGCTTACCAGCCTGGGACTGCGCCAGGCCAGCCCACCCGCGATCGAGGCGGCCACGGCCTTTGGCGCCACGCCCTGGCAGCTGCTGCGCGGCGTGCGCCTGCCCCTAGCCATGCCGACGATTATGGCGGGCGTGAACCAGACGATTATGATGGCCCTGGGCATGGTGGTGATCGCCGCGATGATCGGCGCCGGGGGCCTTGGGCGCGAGGTGCTGGTGTCGCTCCAGCGGCTCCAGGTGGGCCGCGCCCTGGAGGCCGGCCTCGCCATCGTGGTGCTCGCGATGATCCTCGACCGGCTAAGCGACGCCCTGGCCGCCTTCGACCTCTCGGCCCCGCCCGTGCCTGCGCGCGGCCCCCTCGCCGGCGCGCCCGCAACCGCCCTCGCCCCGCATCTCCCCGGCGCATGGCACGGTCGCCTGCTGAAGCACCCCCGCCTCGTCAACGCGGCCCTGCTGCTCCTGCTGCTGCTCGGCCTAAGCCTGGTCGTCCCCGGCCTCGGCGCATTCCCCGCCGACCTGCGGCTCGGGCTACGCGGCCCCGCCGATAGCGCCGTGGCCTGGGCGCGCGACAATCTGTACCAGGTTGGCGACACGCAGCTCGGCACCGGGCCGCTGAGTGACTGGATCACGCTCAGCCTGCTCAACCCGGCCCGCAGCATGCTGGCGGGCGCCCCCTGGCCCGCCGTGATCGTTGCCGCCGCCGCTATCGCCTTCGCCGTGGACGGATGGCGCCTGGCCACGCTCGCCGCCGGGGGCCTGCTGCTGATCGGGCTGCTCGGCATGTGGGCGCCCGCGATGGACAGCCTTAGCCAGGTGCTGCTGATGGTGCTGGCCGCCGCCGCGATCGCCCTGCCGCTGGGCGTGCTCGCCTCGCAGAGCGACACGGCCCGTGCGGTGATGCGCCCTGCGCTCGACTTTCTCCAGACCATCCCGGCCTTCGTCTACCTGGTGCCGGTGATCATGCTGTTCAACATCGGGCGCGTGCCCGGCCTGATAGCCGCCGTGCTCTACGCGCTGCCGCCCGGCGTGAAGCTGGTCGATCTCGGCATTCGCCAGGTGGCTCCGGAGACAGTGGAGGCCGCCCGCGCCTTCGGCTCTACCCGCGCCCAGACGCTAGGCAAGGTGCAGCTGCCTCTGGCCCGCCCCGCGATCACGCTGGCGATCAACCAGATGATCATGATGGTGCTGGCGATGGTGATTATCGCAGGGCTTGTGGGCGGCGCCGGGCTTGGCCTGGAGGCGGTGACGGGCCTGGCCAAGAACCAGACTGGCCGCGGCATCGAGGCCGGCCTCGCCATTGTGATCCTCGCGATTATCCTCGACCGCGTGACGCAGAGCTGGGCGGCGCGGGCGTAGCCGGGCAGTGTTATCCGCAGATTACGCAGATTACGCAGATGTGCCTGATGGTACAATCCGGTCCAGAATCTGCGTAATCTGCGTAATCTGCGGATAATAACCATGACCCCTAACGAGTACGACTACATCGTGGTTGGCGGCGGCACGAGCGGCGTGATCGTGGCGGTGCGGCTCGCCGAGGCGGGCGCGACGGTGGCGCTGGTGGAGGCTGGCCCCAGCGGGGCGGGCGACCCGCGCATCCTGGAGTATCGCCGCTGGTCGGCGCTGCTCGGCACGGAGTACGACTACGACTACGGCATCGAGCCACAGGCGCACGGCAACTCGCGCATCCGCCACGCACGCGCCCGCGTGCTCGGCGGCTGTAGCGCCCACAACAGCGTGATCGCCATCGCCAGCCCCAGCCTCGACATGGAGCGCTGGGAGCAGCGCGGCGCCGCCGGGTGGGGGCCAGAGGGCACCAGCCAATGCTTCCGACGCGTCTTTGAGCGCGTGAAGATCGAGATCCCGCCGCCCGTGAACCCATGCGCCGCCGCGTTTATGGACGCCGCCCGCGAGGCCGGCTTCCCCGAGCGCGACCTGCGCAGCCCCGAGTTTTCCACAGGCAGCGCCTGGCTGCCGCTTAACGTCCACGGCAGCACGCGCCAGTCCAGCGCCGTGGCCTACCTGTTCCCGCCCAACGTGCTGCCCGCTACGCTCAGCGTGCTTACCGAGATCACGGTGCGCCGCGTGATCCTGAACGATAGCGGCGACGCGCTGGGCGTGGAGAGCTCACGCGGCCCGCTGCTCGCCCGCCGCGAGGTAATCCTCTGCGCTGGCGCCTTCGACAGCCCCAAGCTGCTGCTGCTCTCGGGGATCGGCCCGCAGGAGCATTTGCGCGCCGTGGGCGTGCCCGCGCTGCTCGACCTGCCCGCCGTTGGCGAGCATCTGCAGGATCACATCGAGTGCCTGGCGATGTGGGAGGCCGCCCAGCCCGTGCCCGCGAGCGGCAGCCAGCGCTGGGAGAACGGGCTGTTCGCCCAGATCGACCCGAGCGCAGCGGGCTTCGACCTGATGATGCACTTCGGCAGCGAGCCCTACTACATCGACTTTGCCGCCCTGGGCTACCCGGTAGAGATGCCCGCGCACGCCTTCTGCCTCACACCCAACGTGGCTCGCCCACAGAGCGAGGGCGTGGTGCGCCTGCGCAGCGCCGACCCCGCCGACCCGCCGCTGATCGACCCGCGCTACTTCAGCGACCCCGATGGCTACGACGAGCGCCTGCTGGTGGAGGGCATCCGCATGGCGCGCCGCGTGGCCGCGCAGCCCGCCCTGGCCCCATGGTACGGGCGCGAGGTAGCACCCGGCCCGGCGCTCCAGAGCGACGAGGAGCTGGGCCGCTATGTGCGTCTCACGTCGAACACCGTCTACCACCCGGCCGGCAGCTGCCGCATGGGCGCCGCCAACGACAACGACGCCGTGGTGGA
>JAYUYB010000266.1:0-1739 GCA_043752655.1 Chloroflexota bacterium | reverse complement strand
CGACATTCGCCAAACGTATGTTACGGCGAGCATACTTGCCAACAACCGCGTTGTATTCAACATTCGCGGAAATACCTATCGGTTAATCGTTGCTATCAATTACGATTTTGGCATTGTCTACATTCGTTTCGTCGGAACACACACCGAATATGATCATATCGACGCCGAAAGCATATAATACGAGCGAGGCATGACCATGGATATCCGGCCTATTCGGAATGATGCCGATTATCAGGCAATCTTGGAAGAAATCGACACCCTCTTTTCTGCACAGCCTGGCACGCAGGATGGTGATCGTTTGGACCTACTCACGACGCTCGTGGAGGTCTACGAGGCCCACACCATCCCTATCGAAACGCCCGATCCGATAGAGATGCTGCACTATTATCTCGAAAGTCGCGGCCTGACCCGGCGTGATCTTGAACCCTACATCGGCACGCGTGCGCGAGTTTCCGAAGTCTTACAGCGACGGCGGTCGTTAACGCTTGCGATGATTCGCAAGTTACATCAGGGATTAGGTATTCCTGCGGACGTCCTCATCCAACCGTACGATGTGCCGCACCCCGCCGCATAGGCCTGGAGCTGCTCGATCACGGTGAGGCCGTAGGCGGCTGGGAACTTTCCTCTGCCAATTGTCCTGGATAATTATTGGCAACCATATGCCCTGCGCACTCAGCTCTCGCGCTGGCGCCGGTAGCGCGCCGGGCTGGCGCCCACCAGGCGCGTGAAGAGCCGCGTGAAGTAGCTGGGGCTGGTGAAGCCCACGGCGGCGGCCACCGCCTCCACCGGCATGTCGCCCTCGCGCAGCAGCGCCTGGGAGCGGCGCACCCGCAGCGCCTGTAGCTGCTCGATCACGGTGAGGCCGTAGGCGGCGCGGAAGCTGCGCTGCAGGTGGGCTACGCTGGTGCCGGCCGCCGCCGCAACCTCGGCCAGGCTCACCGGGCCAAGCGCGTGGGCCTCCAGGTAGTCGCGGGCACGTGCGGCGGGCGCAGTGGCGGGGGGCGGGGTGGGCGCGGCGCCGGGTCGCAGGGCCACGCGCACCGCCGCGCTTAGGTAGCCGGCGAGGGCCTCGGCCAGCAGTGGCTCGGCGCAGCCGCCCGCCCGTAGCTCGCTCTGGAGCAGGGCGGCGACAGCCATTAAGCGAGCGTCGAGCGGGTGCATCAGCGCGCCATCGGCGGGCGGCGCCTCCCCGTGCAGCAGCATCGCGGGCGCGGCCACATCCACCACCAGGCAGCTGGTGGGCACCTCGCACCAGAAGACATGCTCGGTGCCTGGCGGCAGCAGCGCCCAGCTACCCAGGCCAACACTAAGCCTGGCGTCGGCCACATGCAGCCGCAGCGCGCCGCGCTGGGTAAAGAAGAGCTGATAGTAGCTATGTCGGTGCAGCAGCGGGCTCGGGGCATAGCTGCGCTCGCTTAGGGCGAGCGCAGCGGGCGCCGGGTCGCTTGCAGGGATCGGCATAATCGGCATAACGTAAGGGCGCCCTTGTGGGCGCCCCAGTAGCGCATCAGAATGCGTTCCGGCGCCCCTCTCGCCTTGCGGGAGAGGGGCAGGGGGTGAGGGCTCGCCGCTAATCGCCGTTCAGCACCGCAACCGGGGTGGTCGCAGGCGCGCCCTTGCCGATCATCGGCAGGTTCACCTTGGTGGTCTGGATCACCTTGATGCGGTCCTCGATCTGAGGATTGATCGTGGCGTTGGGCTGGGCCTTGATGTAGTCCTGCACCGCGTCGGCGTCGATC
>JAYUYB010000265.1:0-1741 GCA_043752655.1 Chloroflexota bacterium | reverse complement strand
CCCGTAGCGAGGCTGAGGCAGAGCCGGAGGCCGAGGAGCCAGCAGAGGGCGCCGACGCGACCAGCGATGTGCAGCCGACACGGCGGCGCTACGGCGGTCGCTACGACGAAGACGAATAGCGCGCGCTCACACGCCGCGCTAGGGAGCGAGAGGGTGAGCGGGTATGGCGATGGCGCCAACCTTGCTCGCCCTCTTGCACGCCCGTGGCGGAAGCGCGCAATGGAGGGAGTCAAGCCATGAGCTTTGAGGAGCAGCTGCAGACTATTGGCGAGCTGGGTAAGCCGCTTGCCCACGCCGAGCTGAAGGCCCTCTCGAACCTTGGCCCAGAGACGCTGAAGGCCTTCTGGGTGATCTGGCGGGAGTTCCCTGCCGAGCGTCGGCTCGAGATTGTGCGCGAGATCGACGCGCTGACCGAGGATAATGTCGATCTGGATTTTCGTCCTGTCTTTCGGGCCTGCCTCAGCGATGCCGACCCTGAGGTGCGCGTCGCCGCCATCAAGGGGCTCTGGGAGGACGAGAGCGCGCGCGCGATGGAGCGCCTGATGGCCCTGCTCGACGACGAGGCGGGCCCGGTGCGCGCCGCCGCCGCCGTGGCCCTGGCCCCCTACGCCTACCGCGCCGAGCTGGGCGAGCTGCCCGCCGCCACTGGCCAGCAGCTTCAGGCCGCGCTGCTGCGCACCGTCATCGACCCGGAGCAGCCGCTTGAGGTGCGCCGCCGGGCGATCGAGGGGCTTGGCTACTTCGCTGGCTCGAAGGAGGCTCAGGCTGAGATCGGGCGCGCCTACGCGCACCCCGAGCTGGCGATGCGCGAGAGCGCGGTGCTCGCCATGGGCCGCTCGATGCGCCCCACCTGGGTGCCCTACATCGAGCGTGAGCTGAAGAGCCCCTCGCCTGCGCTGCGCTACGAGGCCGCCCGCGCTGTCGGCGAGCTTGGCGAGGATGGCCGGCCACTGCTCGCGGCGCTGCTGCCCCTGCTCGACGACGACGACATCGAGATCTCGCAGTCGGCGATCTGGGCCATGGGCCAGGTGGGTGGCCCCGGCGCCAAGCGCGTGCTGGAGCGCCTCGCTACCTCCAAGGACGAGGCCCGCCGCCAGGCCGCCAACGACGCGCTCGAAGAGCTGCGCATTAGCGAGCTGTAGCATGCCGTTCCAGTACACCAGCCTTGCCCATCTGCCGCTCGCCTACGCCCACATCTACTTCTCGCCGCACCTCGACGACGCGGCTATCTCGTGCGGCGGCGCGATTGCGCGCTTCGCCGCCGAGGGCCAGCCCGTGCTTGTGGTGAATGTCTGTAGCGGCAGCCCCCCGCCCGGCGGCCCCTTCAGCCCCTTTGCCGAGCTGCAACACGCGCGCTGGGGCCTGCCCGCCGACCAGGCTGTTGCGCTGCGCCGCGCCGAGGACGCCGCCGCGCTCGAGATCCTTGGCGCCGACTGCCTGCAGCTCGATCTGCTCGACGCGATCTACCGCATGCCCACGGCCTACCGCGACGATGCGACGCTCTTTGGCGCGTTGGCCGCCGCCGACACGCTCCAAGCCGAGCTGCGCCCGCTGCTCCATGGCCTCGCCGCCCGCTACCCCGGCGCGATCTTCCATGCGCCGCTCGCTGTGGGCTTCCACGTGGATCATCAGGCGGTACACGCGGCCGCCGCAGACCTGACGCGCGCCGGAGTCGCTGTGGCCAGCTACGAGGATCTGCCGTATGCGGCGGCCACGGGCGCGCTCGCCCGGCGTCTCGAAT
>JAYUYB010000264.1:0-10975 GCA_043752655.1 Chloroflexota bacterium | reverse complement strand
GCTCTGGGGTGGCCTGCTTAGTGGCGCCCGCCTGATGCAGGTGCGGGCTGGCCTCTCAATCGATGTGATCAAGATTGTGCAGGCCCTGATCATTATGTTCGTCGCCGCCGATCAGATCGTGCGCTGGATCTATCGCATCCCGCAGCGCAAGGCCGGCGAGGAGACGATGATCTCCAAGGGCTGGGGCGGCGGGTAGCGCTACAGCGCCAGCTCGTATTGTACGTCGCCGCCCGCGAAGCTGGCGCTGTAGGGCCTGCCGAACGAGGCGATTAGGCGGCGCATTGGCATGTTGTAGGCGTTGATGGTGGCGCGCACGCGTGTGATCTGTGCGCCGGCGGCGGCCTCGGCCAGCCGCTCTACTACCGCGCGCCCGATCCCCTCGCCCTGGTAGGCGTCGGCCACCACCACCGCACCCTCCGCCACAGCAGGCTCGGCCCGGTCGCGCCGCAGCTCGGCCACGGCCACGACCTGTGCAGGATCGCCCTCAGCGCATACAACCAGCACGATAAGGCCCACGTCGGCCTGTGTGAGGCGCTCGGCCTCGCGGCAGGCGGCTTCGCCCGTGAGCGCGCGTGAGGTGAAGTAGCGCCGCTGTATGGTGTGCGGCGAGAGGCTCCCGATCATTGTGGCGATGGCGGGGGCGTCGCCGGGGCCCACGCTGCGGATCGCCACGCTGCGGCCGCGCTTCGAGCGAAAGCTGGGGGCGGCTGGGTTCATCGGGCCCCCGGTGGCGCTACGGGCGGCACCATAATGGTGAGCTGATCAAGGTACGCGGTGAGGTGGGCGACAGCGTGGTCGATCGGGGCGCGATCTTGGTAGAGCCGCGCGAGCATGATCGCCCCCTCCAGCATGGCCGTAAAGAGCGCGGCGGTACGACGCGGGTCGGCCTCGGGGCGCAGCTCGCCATCGGCCACGCCCTGCTTCACGGTGGCGCCGATCAGCTTTTGCAGCTCGGTCATCGCGGCCTGAGCGCGGGCAAGCAGCGCTGGCTCGGTGTCGGTGGCCTCGACGGCGGTGTTGAGGATGGGGCAGCCGCCGGCCACGGGCGGGTTCTCCAGATACTCGGCGAAGACGGAGATCATGGCCAGCAGCCGCGCCACAGCGCCCTGCTTGCCCGCCAGCGCGGCGGCGATCCGCGCGCGCATCACGTCTACGCCGTAGTCGAAGGCGGCGAGCGCCAGCGCCTCCTTGCTGGCGAAGTGGTTGTAGATGCCGCCCTTCTCCATGCCTGTCGCCTTGGTAAGCTCGGCCATGCTCGTGCCGCTGTACCCGTGGGTGTTAAACACCGGTGCCGCTTGCGCCACGATGCGCTGCCGCGTCTGCTCGCCCTTGCCCATCGCACGCTCCTCGCTAAACCGACCGTTCTGTCTTTTTTAGTATACACTGGCTGTCAAGGCGGGCGCTGCGGTACACAGGCGCAATTGCGGTACAATGCATGCAGCGTATTGGCTGCGAGGGGGCGTATGGGCGAGACCGCGATCCTGACCGACCTGAGCTTCGACGCGCACTCCTGGCACGGCCATGTCGAGCAGGCCGCGCGGCTCCAGGCTGTGCGCCGCGCCCTCGACGCCAGCAGCCTCCACAGCGAGCTGCGCCACCTTGTGCCGCAGCCCGCCCCTACCGCCGCGCTTGAGGCCGTGCATACGCCCCAGTTGCTGCGCAACGTGCGCCAGATGGCGAGCTATGGTGGTGGCCAGTTCGACCTCGATACTTACGTCACCGCCGACTCATGGGACGCTGCGACGCTCGCGGCGGGCGCCGCCATTGGCGCAGTGGAGGCGGTGGTGGCAGGGCGCGTACGCAGCGCCTTTGCGCTTGTGCGCCCCCCTGGCCACCACGCCACCCCCGGCCGCGCCATGGGCTTCTGCCTGATCAACCATGTGGCCGTGGCCGCCCGCTACGCCGTGCAGCGCCTTGGGCTGGAGCGCGTGGCAATTGTGGACTACGACGTTCACCACGGCAACGGCACTCAGGATATTTTCTACGGCGACCCGCAGGTGCTGTTCATCTCCACTCACGCCGCGCCGTTCTACCCCGGCAGCGGCGCCATCAGCGAGATGGGCGACCCGGCCACCGCTCCCGGCGCTACCCTGAATGTCCCGTTGCCCTTTGGCACGGGCGACACCGGCTATGCCCTAGTGTTCGAGCAGGTTGTCGCCCCGGCGCTGCGGCGCTTCCACCCCCAGCTGATGCTTGTGTCGGCGGGCTACGACGCCCACTGGAGCGACCCGCTCGGCCCGATGCTACTCTCGGTGCGCGGCTACAGCCAGCTTACCCAGCAGCTGATAGCCCTTGCCGACGAGCTCTGCGCTGGTCGCATCGTCTTTACGCTTGAGGGCGGCTACAACCTCGGCGCGCTCGGCGCCTGTGTGGTCGCCACGTTGCGGCTGCTCCTGGGCCGCGAGCCAGGCCCCGACCCGATCGGCCAGGTGGAGGCGCAGGAGCCCATGGCCGAAGTCGTCCGCGTGATCGACGCGCTCAAGGCGCACCACCCGCTGCTCAGATAGGTGCGTTGCCCGGCGGCGCCCTTGGAAATGCCAATGACCATCGCCGTGATCAACTATGGCGCCGGCAATCTGCCCAACGTCGTGCGCGCCCTGCGCCACGTCGGCGCCGACCTGACTGTCACCGATGACCCCACGGTGGTGCGGGACGCCCCGGCTGTGGTGCTGCCCGGCGTGGGCGCCACCGCCGACACCATGCGCAGCCTGCGCGAGCTCGGCATGGACGCCGTGCTGCCCGATCTGATCGCCTCGGGCCGTCCTTTCCTCGGCATCTGTGTGGGGATGCAGGTGCTTCTAGCGCTCAGCGAGGAGTTTGGCGACCACGCCTGTCTCGACATCGTTGGCGGGGCCGTGCGCCGCCTGCCAAACAGCGCCGGCAAGGTGCCACAGATCGGCTGGAACCAGGTGCGCTACGAGCCCGCATGCGCAGCGCACCCGCTGTTTGCGGGCATCCCCGACGGCAGCGATTTCTACTTCGTCCACTCCTACTACTGTGCCGTAAGCAACCCTGCGGTCGTCGCAGCCCGCACCAGCTACGGCCTCGATTTTCCCTCTGTGCTCGTGCAGAACAACCTGGCCGCCGTGCAGTTTCACCCCGAGAAGTCGGGCCGCCACGGCCTTCAGCTCCTGAAGAATTTTGTAGTGAATACAAAATACAACATGCAACATGCAACATGGCCAGAGCAATCAGCTGCGTAGTGCTCGGCTTTTGCATGTTGCGTTTACAAATTTTAATTATGCAACTTATCCCCGCGATCGATCTCAAAGACGGACGCTGTGTGCGGCTCTATCAGGGCGACTTCGCCCAGAGCACAGTTTACAGCGATGACCCGGTGGCTATGGCGCGCCAGTGGGTGGAGCAGGGCGCGCGGCGGCTGCATGTGGTAGACCTGGACGGCGCCCGCAGCGGGCGGCCCACGAACACCGCTGCGGTGCTGGCCATCGTGCAGGCGGTGAGCGTGCCGGTGCAGCTTGGGGGCGGCCTGCGCCGCGAGGAAGACGTCGACGCGGCGCTCGCGCTCGGCGTGGAGCGCGTGATCCTTGGCACCGCCGCTGTGGAGCAGGCCGAACTGGTGGCGCGCCTGGCCGCCCGCTTCGGCGAGCAGGTGATTGTGGGTGTAGACGCCCGCGACGGCATGGTGGCTACCGCCGGCTGGACCGAGACGGTCGCGGTGCGCGCGATAGATCTGGTGCGCCATGTGGCCGAGCTGGGGGTGCGCCGCGTGATCTACACCGACATCAGCCGCGACGGCACGCTCACCGAGCCCAACTTCGAGGCCCTGGCCGAGCTCGTCTGGCCGGGCGGCCCCGCCATCATCGCCAGCGGCGGGATCGCCGAGCTGTCCCACCTCGCTCGTCTGGCCGCCTGCGGCGCCGAGGCCGCCATCATCGGCAAAGCGCTCTACGACGGCAAGATCGATCTGCCCAGCGCGCTCGCTGCGCTTCGTACATGAATGCAAAATGCAAAATGCAAAACCGCCCAGCTCTGGCAGTGCCGGGCTTTTACATTTTGCATTGAGGAGACCCCCGATGACGAACTCCGACCTCACCGCCAAATATGAAGAAGAGCGCCTGCGCACTCACGAGCAGTCGCAGATCGTCTACCTCCAGGGCCAAATCGACGAGCTGCGCCGCCTACTCAAAGATCAGACCAACAAGTACAACTGGGCGATGGAGCAGGTGCGCAAGACTGACGCCGGCGTGGTGCAGGTGCAGAGCCTGTTCGAGCGCCACAGCGAGGCGATGTCGCTCGCCAACGAGCTGGTGCGCCGCGATGTGGTGACGCTGCGCAAGGAGGTGGCCGGGGCCCTGGTGAAGATCGACGAGGGCGTGCGCCCGATCCGCGATATGCAGGCCCAGATCCAGCAGGTGTCCGAGGCGCGCAAGCAGGACCGCGACTATGTGGCCTCCTGGCTCGGCCGCATCGAGCAGCTTGAGCGCCAGCTGCTCGCCGCCCAGGCTCAGCTGAAGGAGCTGGACGATCGCCAGCGCCAGGTGCTGCTTCAGCTGGATCGGCTGCGCGAGGCCGATGGCGCCGCCGTGCAGGAGGTGCGCCGTGTGGGCGATGAGCTCCAGATTGAGAAGCAGAGCCTGCGCCGCCAGTCGGTCGAGGCCCAGCAGCTTGTGGTAGATGTGCGCGTCGTGTTAGAAGAGCACGCCTCGCGCATCGCCCGGCTTGACGAGATCCGCCAGCAGATCGATCTGTTCCGCGAGACCCTGCCGAAGCAGCTGCTGGAGGTCGCCGCCAAGCTGCCCGATATGGTGTCCGACATCAAGCGCGTCGAGCGCATCTCCACCGAGCGCTTCCTGATGAACCAGGAGCGGCTCGAAGAGGTGCGCCAGCAGGCCGACGAGAAGCTCGGTACGCTCCAGGAGGCCGACGAGCAGCACCTGCGCCAGCTCACCGCCTGGCTTGAGCGCATCGATGGCTACCTGCGCGAGATCGAGCAGCGCCTCACCCGCAGCAGCGTGCGCTTAGAGCAGGCCGACCAGGTCCATATCGGGCGGATCGTCGAGCTGGAGCGGCGCGAGATGGTTACGCTCGACGCGCTGCTCACCGCCGTGCGCGAGATCACCGAGCGCACCAAGGCGGCCCACGTGGAGATGAAGGGCAGTTAAGGCAAGGGGACAGGGAACAGGGGACTGGGGACAGGCCGAACAGGCCGCCCGGCAATCTGCAATCTGCAATCTGCAATCTGCAATTCACTCTACCTGCGCCGCAACAAAAAGATGCGCGGGTAGAGCCCGCCGACATCCACGCGCGTGGTCTCCTCCACGGCCCATGCAGATGTGGCGGCGAGCAGGCGCTCCATCAGGCGGATCTCGTGGCTGAGCAGGGCCACGCGGGCGCCGGGGCGCGCCACCCTGGCGGCCTCACCCAGCAGCGCCGGGTAGAGCTCCAGGTTGTTGGCGTGCGAGCCCACCAAATGCCCAAAGGGCAGGTCGGCGGTGATCACGTCCACCGACGCGTCGGCCAGCGGCAGCGCGCGCACGTCCCAGGCGTGCAGCTCACAGCGGCCCGCCAGCCCTGCGGCAGCAAGGTTTGCCTCGGCGCAGGCCAGCGCCTCCGCGCTGGTGTCGCAGCCAATCGCGCGCCGCGCCGGCCCCAGCAGCAGCCGCTCCACCAGCAGCGTGCCCGAGCCAAAGCCCAGGTTCAGGTAGCGATCCTCGCTCGCTGGGGCCGTGAGCGCGGCCATCGCGTGGGCCACCGGCCCGTTCAGGGCGCCCTCGCGGTTGCAGACGCGCCAGGTACGCGTGGCCAGGGGCCGGGGCGAGATGCGCGCCAGCAGCTCCCAGCCGCTGCCGTCCTGGCTCCGGCGCAGCCGCAGCAGCAGGTCGCCATCCTCTGCGCCCAGCTCCAGCCCGAGCCGCGTCGCCAGTTCCTGCTTCAGCCGCCCCAGGACCGCCGTATCGGCGCCCGCCGCGCTGAGGAAGAGCGTGCGGAAGCTGTCCGGCGGGTGGGGGCGCAGCACCGCCTCGCATAGCGCCACGGCCGCACGCAGCTGCTCGTCGCCGAGCAGCGCCTTCGGGCGTGGCACCGCAAAGCTGCGCACAAGGTAGGCCGAGGTGGCCGCGCGCAGGCCGAGCAGCGCCCGCAGCTCGCCCGTGTAGGCCACGCCGATCACGCCGGGCGGGCCGCCATCCTCCAGCCGCACGCTGCGCCCCAGCCGGCGCAGCTCCTTGCGCGCCAGCGGCTCCAGCCCCTCGGTTACCACCACCTCGACCCGGCGGGGCGGCGGGGGCGGCTGGCGCTCCGCGCCCCGCGCTTTGTTGGTATACTTTGGCATGATGAACGAGCACACTTTCTCGCTTGGGATCAACTACTGGCCGCGCAGGCGGGCCAGCGCCGAGCAGCTGCTATGCAGCTGGGCCGAGGCCGACACTGGCGCCCTGCGCGCCGAGCTTGAGCATATCGCCGAGCTTGGCTTCGACACGGTGCGCCTGGAGCTGCGCTGGGCCGAGGCGATGCCCGGCACCCGCGTAAGCAGCGCCGCTCTGCGCGGCCTGGAGCGGGCCCTGGAGCGCGCCCACGACCGGGGGCTGCGCGTGGTTGTGGCGCTGCTCGGCGGCGAGCTTGGCGGCGCCCTGCATCTGCCCGAGTGGGCGGTGGGCTACAGGCTGCCGAGCGATACCCAGCGCGCCCGACGCCTTGGCCCCGCCCTGCTCGTGGTGCCCGACGACCAGCCTGCCATCCTTGCCGGCGAGCGCTACCGCCACGAGCCTGCCCGCGATCTCTACGGCGAGCCCGAGCTGCTGGAGGCCCAGCGGCTTATGCTGCGCGAGGTGATCGGCAACTTCGCCGCCCACCCCGCCATCGGCGCCTGGCAGCTCGGCGCGGGCCTGGAGCGCGTCCGCCGCCCCGCCTCGGCCCGCGCCGCCGCCGATTGGTGGGCTAGCCTCGCGGGCCGTGCTACAAGCCACGGCGCCAGCGCGCTGCTCGGCACCGTGAGCCCGCTGAGCCTCGGCCGCCGCGACACGCTGCGCCCGGCGCAGATCGTCGCAGCGGGCAGCCAAGTTGTCGTCACGGTTGCGCCGCTGCCGCCCCTGCCCGTGGCGCTGCCAGGCGACGCGCGAGGCGTGCTGCTGCTCCACGCGCTGGCCGCCGCGCTGATCCGCGCCGAGCTGGGCCGCGGCACGCCGATCACTGTCGCCGATCTTGGTGTGCCCACAACGGCTGGAGGCGCGAGCGGCGTCGTAGCTGGCGAGCTGCTCGGCCGCCCCGCGCGCCTCGCGCTCGCCAGCGCCGAGCAGCAGGCCACGCTGCTGGAGACGGCCCTGGCCGCGCTGCACCGCGACGGCGCGGGCGGCGTGTGGCTCGCCGCCTACGCCGATCTCGCCCCTGCGCTCTGGCACGTCGCCCCCGCCGACCGCTCGTGGTGGGCGCGCAGCGCCGGCCTGGTGGCGCCCGACGGCAGCGAGAAGCCCGCCGCCGCCGCCGTGCGCGCCTTCGCCGCCCGCCTGCGCGCCGGGTCGCTCGCTACGCCAGTCGGCCCGCCGACCCTCCCCATCGACCCCGAGCGCTACTGGCGCGACCCGGCGGCAAGCTTTCGGGAGCTTTGGACGCAGTGGTTTGAACGGTAGACGGTGGACAGTGGACGGTAGACGGTAGCGGAGCACCGCGCGCTGATAGGCGGTAGGTGGGGCACCGTCCACTGTCCATTGTCCACCGTCAATCTGAGGCTGCACTAATACACCAGCTCTACAATCGCCTGCCGCCCATCCTCGGCGAAGAGCAGCAGCTCGTTCTCGTCGCGCTGCCACGAGAGCGGGAGCTTGTACTGCTCCTGAGGCCCAATCTGCCAGAAGCGCCCGATGTTCTGGCCGTTCAGCCAGATCTGGCCCTTGCGCGCCCCGCTCACCCGCAGCCGCAGGCTCGCCGCCCCCTCCACACGCGGGAAGGTGGCGCGGTAGAACGCGGGGCCGGAGCCTGTGCTCGCGCTAGCTGTGGCCTCGGGCGTTACGCCTGGGCGGAAGCTCCAGCGGGCTGGCAGCGGGCGGGCGGCATCGTAGCTAAGCAGCGTGGCCCGCCACGGGGCGCCCGCGTAGCCCTGGATGTTCAGCGCGAGCACGTTCTCGCCGGGCCGCACGTGGGCGCTGATGTCGTGCCGGATCAGGCCGCCGCTCTTGTGCCGGCTGAAGCGCTCCACGTTCGCGCCGTTCACAAACAGCGCGCCGGGGTTGCGGTCGCCCGTAAGGTAGAGCAGGTAGCGGCGGCCCGCCTGGGCCTGGAAAACGCGCAGCAGCCAGACCGATGCGCCCTCGAAGGCGAAGCTGCCCAGATCGATGTTGGCGGCGTCGGGGCGCACGGCGTCGGGGTGCGCGTGGGCCAATGCCTCGCCGGCGAACAGCGCCTCCTGCCAGAGCGCCGTCCAGCCCTGTGAGAGATCCTCCTGCGCCCCGTCGAGGTAGAGCGTGTCGGTCAGGCCCTTCAGCTCGCCCAGGCCCGAGCCGTAGTTGAAGCGGCCCAGGTTATCGACCAGCAGGCGTAGGTCGTGGCGGCCCGCGCCCAGGCGCAGCGGCAGCGTGAGGCGCGTCCCCGCCGGGCCCACGCCAAGCACGCCCGTCGGCGCTCCATCCACCATCACCATGGCCCGGTCGCCCAGCGCTGGGGCCAGGAGTGTCGTCTCCAGGGGCGCATCGAGCTCCAGCTCGGCGCGATACCAGCCGTAGCCGTAGTCGCAGCCCAGCCGCTCCAGGGCCGCAGGCGCCTCAAGGGCTTGCCAGCCATCCGCCGCCGACGCCTCAACAACCGCGTGGCGCTGCGGCTCCAGCCTGAGCAGTGTCGTGGGGGCGGGCACCTGGCGCACAGCGGCCAGGGGTAGGCTACTAGGTGCCGGGTATGCCGCCACATCCTCCTCGCACAGCAGCTGGAGCGTGAGGCGCCTGCCGCCCGCCAGGGCCGTGAGCTGGGGCTGCCCCTCGGTGAGCCAGTAGCGCACGCTGAGTGTGTCGCCGTGAGCCTCGGCCAGCGTGAAGGCGGCGGGCAGCTCGTCGTTGGCGGGCAGCTCCCAGGCGCCGTCCGCGAGGCCAAGCTCCAGCTCGCCAAGCTCGCCGGCCCGGCCATAGAGCACCAGCGTGTCGCCTGTGTTGGCGCTGTCGAAGCTTAGGATGCGGCCCGTGTGGGCGCGCAGGGTGAGCAGGCCATCCTCGCTGAGCGGCAGGTTGCTGAAGATGGGACGTATGCTTGTGGCCTCCACGGGGACGACCATGTGGCGTCCAGGGCGCTTCAGGAACAGCTGGAAGCTGATGCCCTCGGTGGTGGGGTTGTGCAGATAGGTGGCGGTGAAGTCGCGCCAGGCGGGCGGCGCGTCTGGGGCGGCGCGCACGCTGCGGTAGACCGCGCCGCCGCCGTCGCTGCGGCCCTTCACCACAGGCGGGCCGATCACCTGGGGGCCGCCGGGGACAGCGCGGGCGAGCACAGGGGCGAGCTGGGCGCCAAAGGAGCGCAGGAACAGGTGGTGGCGACGGGCGACGTGAGCTTTGTGGCGCAGCTCGCCGAACTCGCTCACTGGGGCGTCGTAGTCGTAGCTGGTAGTCATGAACACGCCATCGCCGCCCACGGTGCGCCCGCCCCAGTAGCCAAAGTTCGTACCGCCGGCCCACATCCAGTGCGAGAAGCCAGAGGCGCCCACGGCGACAAGCTGGTGCAGCGTGATGTCGAGGCGCTCGGCGGTCTTGTGGGTCTGGCGGGTGGCGCCCCAGCTATCGAACCAGCCGCTCCAGAGCTCGCTCACGATCATGGGGTTCTCGGGCCAGAGCGCGCGGGTCTGGAGCAGCTTCTCGGCCATGCCGCTCCAGCCGTTGCGGAACTCGGCCCAGCCAGGCGTAGCCCCCATGCAGGTGTACTGGGGCACGTCGATGCCGCGCGCAATCGCGGCCTGGGCGAGCGTCTGCTGGTGCTGGTCGTGGCCGTAGCGCCCGGAGGCCCAGTGCTCGTTCTCGATCTGGCAGAGGATCACCGGGCCGCCGTGGGTGGCCTGGCGCGGCGCGATGATCGGCAGCAGCGTGTCGAACCAGCGCAGCGTGGCCTCCAGGTAGGCCGGGTCGTCGACGCGCAGCTGAAGGCCAGGTTGAGCGGTGAGCCAGGCGGGCATGCCGCCATTCTCCCACTCGGCGCAGATGTACGGGCCGGGGCGCGCGATCACATAGAACCCGCGCTGGCCGCAGAGGTCGATAAAGGCGCCGAGGTCGGCCTCTGCGCTGAAGTCGAACGCGCCAGGGCGCGGCTCGTGGCGGTTCCAGGGGATCACAAAGTCGATTGTGTTCAGGCCCGCCCAGGCGGTCAGGTCGAGCTGATGCTCCCACTCGGCGCGCGGGTAGCGGAAGTAGTGTAGGCAGCCGGAGAGCAGGAAGACGAGGCGCCCATCAATCATCAGGCCGTCGGCGGTCATGGAAATAGTCTGGCCCATGCGGGTGCTCCCTCTCTGGACGGTAGACGGTAGACGGTAGGGCGCGGACGTTCGGCTATCGGCTATCGGCTATTGTAGATCAGCGCTCCCACCCAAGCTCAGCGAGAAACAGCAGGTCGGCCCGGGTAAGCTGGCCGTCGGCGTAGGCGCGGGCGAGCAGATCGGGGCGGCGGGCGAGCGTGCGGCGCAGGCGCTCGTGGCGGCGCCACTTCGCCACCTCGCCATGGTGCCCAGAGACGAGCACGGGCGGCACGGGCAGCCCCTCCCAGATGGCGGGCCGGGTGTAGTGAGGATACTCCAGCAGGCCGTCGCTGTGGCTCTCCTCGGCGGTGGACTCAGCGTCGATCACGCCGGGCACCAGGCGGGCCACGGCGTCTACCAGCACCATTGCGGCCAGCTCGCCGCCGGTAAGCACATAGTCGCCGACGCTCAGCTCGCGCGTGATCAGCGTGGCGCGCAGGCGCTCGTCGAGCCCCTCGTAGTGCCCGCAGACCAGCAGCAGCCGGGGTGCGCAGGCCAGTTCCTGGGCGATGGCCTGTGTGAGCAGCTCGCCGTCGGGCG